>NZ_SCFB01000003.1 GCF_004210305.1 Candidatus Finniella inopinata
CCGAAAAAAACCTCGTAAAATTTTTCTCAATTAAAACAGAAATCTATGACTTATTCAATTGATGACACGCCCTAGATCAGCTTAAAGAAAAAATTGAAAAGAATGATAATGAACGAATGGCTTTTGAAGCCAAGCAATCAGATGCGCAAAAAAAAATATTAGAAGCGCATGGACAGCTTACAACTGTTACACAAGAGCAATCCAATCTCGAAAGCTTTTTAGAAAAGGTGACTGAGCAGGTGAATAAAACTGAAAGTCTACAAACTGAATTAAAAACATTATTGGAAGAAATTAGTAAAAAAACAGAAAAACCGACGACCTATTTTAGTCAATTCTATGCTGTCGTTGCTTCGAAAGTAGGAAGCGCCATCCCTGAAAGAGTTTCTGCAGCAGCAGCAAGTGTTTCTTCGGCAGCATCTTCTATCATCCCTGACAGAGTGTCATCAGCTTGGGAATCACTTGGGGAATTTTTTTGGTCTAAACACGAAAAAGAATTAACGGAATTCTGGAGTAAAAATGGAAAAGCTATCACGGAGATAAAAGGTGGATTAAGTGCACTGGAGGAATCAGTAAAAAAAATGATTTCAGATAATGCATCTGCCGCTGCTCCTCGTTAACCACCCACTCTGTTTACACCAAAACCCTATTGCACACGTCTGCTTAAGGGTTTTGGAGCATTGCTCAAGGGTTAACAAATCTTTAAAATGCGCCCTCTCTGGGACGTACCCAGCCCTATGGCGAAGAAATGAAACCAATCGAAATGGCACTGCCACCGTGCCTAAAAAAATTTTAGTTTGCGATTTTAGCTAATTATGAGAAGAATGGGCAAAGTTTTATGAACCTTAGTTACCCATTTGACAGCTGTAAATAATCTTTCTACCCCCCAGGTACGCGAAAAACTTGTGAAGGCCGCTACCTATGCGGCTTTGGTGGTGGCTACTTTTTTGGTCATCGGCAAGTCGTTTGCCTGGTACATTACCAATTCTTTAAGTATCAAGGCATCGTTGGTTGATTCGTTGCTGGATGCCTTTGCATCAATGATTAATTTCGTTGCTGTTCGTCATGCCTTGAAACCGGCCGATGCTGATCACCGATTTGGACACGGCAAGGTTGAGGCGTTGGCCAGCTTGGCTCAGTCAGTATTCATTGCCTTATCATCCATGTGGTTGATGCATGAGGTGGTCGAGCGTTTTTATAATCCTACAACTCTCCATTATAATTCATGGGCTGTGGTTGTGATGATTGCATCGACTGTGCTGACAGCGATGTTAATTATGGGACAACGTTATGTTGTGAAACGAACCAATTCACTGGCCGTTTCCGCCGATGCGTTGCATTACCAAACGGACATCCTGACGAATCTGGGGGTTTTGGGAAGTTTCGCCCTGTCGTCCTATCTGCATTTAACATATTTAGATACGTTGGTGGGGGCTGCGATTGCCGTTTATATTCTGTTCGCTTCTTGGGAGATTTTAAAAAAATCCCTTGATATTTTGATGGATCGCGAATTGCCTGACGAGACGCTGGCGGCGATTCGTCACATTGTTCAAAATCACCCTCAAGTGCTTGGAATTCATGACTTGCGCACACGAAGTTCGGGCCATAATGAGTTTATTCAAATGCATCTGGATTTAGAAGCCAGCCTCACCCTGGATCAAGCCCACCATATTGCCGAAGAAGTTGCCAATCAAATTTATGCAGCCTTTCCAACCGCCGAGGTTATTATTCACCAAGACCCCGTCGGCCGGTGCCGTCGACGTCACAGAAAGATGATTTTCCCGCAATGAAAACAACCGCCCGTTATCAAACCGTTATCGAATTGATCGATGAAATTCTGGCTAGTCCAGATGTTCCCAGTGACCGATTATTGGTCGACTATTTTCGTCAACGACGCTTTATTGGAAGCCACGACAGACGATCTGTTCAAGAAAGCATCTATGCCATTTTGCGCCAGTGGCCTGTTTTAACGTTTTATCAGCGTCAGTTGGATGGACGTCAGGCGGTTTTATGGCATTTGCGGGTTTGTGAAAACAACTCTGTGGAAATGATAGAAGCCCTTTTTAATGGGGAACAGTATGGGCCACAGCCTTTATCAATAACCGAGGCGCGCAGTTTGGAAATGATTCTGCCGGAATCCACATGGCCCGATTGGGTCAAGGCAGCGACGCCCGAATGGCTATGGCCTCATTGCCAAGAACGTTTTGGAGACCAGGCATTGGTTGAAATGCAGACCCTGAATCAGCCAGCAGGTTTCGATGTCAGAGTGAATTTGTTAAAAAATAGCCGGGATTCAGTTCTTACGACATTGCAAAGTGAGGGCGTTAGGGTTACCCCAACGCCTTTAAGTCCCTGGGGTCTTCGCTTTGAAAGCCGTTATGCGTTGCAAAGCCATGATCTTTGGCAGAATGGGTCTCTGGAAGTTCAGGATGAAGGGTCGCAGTTGATTGCCTTGTTAACCGAAGCAGAACCCAGAATGCACGTACTTGATTTATGCGCGGGGGCAGGGGGCAAGACCCTGGCGCTGGCCGCAACCATGCAAAATAAGGGGATTCTTTTCGCCACCGACATTCATGAATGGCGTCTGAAACGGGCGAAGGAGCGGTTGCGTCGCGCCAGTGTTTCCAATGTGGAATGCCGTGTTCTGGGTGGAAGTTGGTTGAAACGGCAGGCGGGGCGGTTTGATCGGGTGTTGATCGACGCGCCTTGTTCCGGTAGTGGTACGTGGCGACGCAATCCCGATTTGAAGATTCGTTTCAAGCCCCAGGATTTAAAGGAATTGCAGGAAAAGCAACAGCACATTCTTGATATGGCCGTGCAGGCGGTTAAGCCAGGCGGATACTTAATTTATGCCACCTGTTCTGTTCTAAGGTCAGAGAATGAAGATCAAATCGATCAATTCCTAAGCAAACACAGTACGTTTTCGTTGGTGGATATTCGGGAGGTGTGGCAAAAGCACCTAACATCAGTTTGTCCTGCCCAAGGACCAACCCTTCAACTGACGCCCCACCGTGACCAGACCGATGCCTTTTTTGTAGGGATTTTACGAAAATTGTCTATTTAACAATATATTAACTTTATAATGATATAAATAAGACTTAACAGTTTTTTATAGGAATTATAGAGATGAAATGCAATGCAGCATGTCAATTGGTTTCGGTTTTATTATTGTCAACTTTTTCGGGGACGGGGTATGCTGCTGACGGGCCTCGTTTTGCGGGGCCGACGTATCTTAATGCGCCCCAAAGCAACTCCTCAAGGTTCCGTATTTATCATGGTTTTGATTTGGCATTTATGATGGCAAAGAGTGCAAGTGATGTAAATCCTACTTTTAATGGGGCAGATACAACGCCCATCTCAGATTCAGTTAGATTAAAACGCATTGCCGATATGGGATACACGCACATACAGATTTCACCCCCTCATACAATTACGCCAACCTCTCACAACACTTTTGGGCCTACGTCCACCACTGTTGTGGTTACGACCCTCACGCCGGCTATCACAGCTCCTTCTAGCACCGTTAACGGGACAGCCGAACTAAAAAGTACTATCAACGTTAATGCCAAACCCAGCAATCTCGCTAAATTTGGATTTTTGCCATCAGGTGATGTCGCGAATCCCACCCCCACCGTCACTATTAATAATCAGCTGGTAAATAGTGGTGTCAAGAGCACAGCTGTCGTTATACAAAACCCTACGCAAGTTGATCACGATTATTGGTATCTTTCTTATCAGCCTTATATTTGTGTTTTGGATGCCGCCTATCAAAGTGAGCTGAATGCTGTGTTTGGGACAGCAAACGGTTCTCCTAATAAACCTATTTCCAATTATGGCATTACGTTGGGTGATGGAACAGTTGTGGGATTCCGTTTAGGTAATGATCGGTATGGTTCACTTGCCGACCTTGTCACCCTTATCCAGAATGCAAGACAATATGGTCTGGGCATTGTTCATGGCGATTGCACTGAAAATTAGTTTAGTATTCTAAAAATTATTTCCTAATTTTTTATTCGGCTTTTCTGCTGTTCTATCCGTTGTTATTATTCTTTTTTCTCAATAAAGAAAAAGGAAACAGGGATGCAGTTATCAGATACTTTCCTCAAACATTTTGAACCTCTTGCCGATCCTCGTATTGATAACCACAACAAGCTTCACAAATTGCACGATATCTTGGTAATAACAATATTGGCCACAATTTGTGGCGCTGATAACTGGGTTGATATTAGTGAATTTGGCAAAGCCAAATACGATTGGTTATCAACATTTCTCGAGCTGCCTAATGGTGTGCCATCTCATGATACTTTTGGCCGTGTGTTTTCCATACTTGACCCAGAGCAATTTGAATCCTGCTTTTATGCATGGATCAAGTCACTCTCTATCGATGTTAATTCTGAGATTATTGCTATTGATGGAAAAACGCTACGGGGTTCTGGCAACAGAAGAAAAGAGAAAAAAGCCCTACACATTGTAAGTGCCTGGGCAAGCAATCAAAGTCTTCTTTTAGGGCAAGTTAAAACGGATGAAAAATCCAATGAAATTACAGCCATTCCAAAATTACTCAAGATGATTGATGTTACTGGTAGTACAGTCACCATTGACGCCATGGGTTGTCAGCAGTCAATTGCTGAAGAGATCTTAATTCAAGGTGCAGACTACGTATTAGCTCTAAAAGATAATCAACCGAAGCTTCATGAAATGGTCAAGGCAATTTTCCATATAGGAGAATCACGTCAGTACAAGAAGATGCTTAATCGACGGAAAGTAGAGAAGATCCATGATCATGGTCGCATAGAAACACGTCGCTATACATTAGTATCAGCACGCGATCCGGCAGTATTTCAACTTCGTTGGCCTGGGTTAAAGGGTGTTGGCATGCTTGAAACAACACGCACAACTAATAATCAGGTTGAGCGTAGTACCCGCTACTTTCTAACAAGTTTAGCCTATGAAAATATTGATCAGTTTATGGTTGCTGTCAGAAAACACTGGAACATAGAAATTAACCTGCACTGGTCTTTGGATGTAGGTTTTAGGGAAGACCATAACCAGGTGCATGTTGGCCACGCGGCCAAGAATTTGGCTGTCATGAGACGTATTGCTTTGAATCTACTCAAGCAAGAAAAAACGAATAAACGAGGGGTGAGCTGTCGACGGAAGGTAGCAGGCTGGGACAACAAATACTTATTGAAAATTCTAACCGCTGACCACAATTTAAAGCGCGTTTGAGCGGATTGACTGATATAAACGGTAAGTCTTTTAAAGGGGAGGATAGTGTCTAAAAATAAAAAAAACAGGAAGTAGATCTCTCAAAACCTACAAAATCAAATCAATCTACAAAAGTTTGGGAAATAGCAGAAACCGTAATTTTAAAAACTAGGCTGAGGAGATGTCAGTGCAATCGCCATGGCATTGTTGTCGATGTAGCCTTTCACCAACTTGGATGGCAAAGCCCGGTATTCTTTAATTATGGTTCTAACACATACAATAAAAGTGATAACATATTTCCATTTGGTACAAGTACAGTTTTCGGTAATAGCACTATAAATAATACGGGCGAATTTCCCTTCTATGCGGTTAACTATCCCCCTGTCGCTGCAACACCTTTCGATATTCAATATTTTTCGTCAGGCTCCATAAATAATGGACAGATTGCAGCGAAGTCTCTTAATGCGAATGTTCTTTTGAATGCTAAAACGTTTGGTTTAACCTCTTCAACTTATGCAAGTTCAACAGGCTCCCAAGTTCCAACAGATTTCATTCTCCCTAATAAGACAAATGGAAGCGCTTGGAATTTTGGTCCACCTCTTGATCCTTCTTCCCCAGGCGTACAAACGATGATTGCGGGATATATGCAATTGCTTTACGACGTCGGCGTTGTCGGCATTCGTATCGATGACGTGGGGGACACCATTACTAATAATGGGAATATAACAAATCTTAAAAATATCTTCGCAGCAAAACCTCAGAATGCGGCGGCGACCAGTAAACCACCTTTCAGTCTTTTTCAAATGGGCTATGCGGAGTATTGGAATCCACAAACAAGCGCTTTGATACCTTATGAAGGCGTCACGCCTTTTGAAGATTTTCCTTTGTGGCAGCAATTGTATCAATGTTTTGCGTATAATAACCCGCTTAGTAATTTGATTATGCCAAACGCTATTGGAAATGCTCCCTCTGGAAAATTTTCCGTGAATCACGACAGATATCCCTTGGTATCCGGGACGGAGGGATTTTATGGAAATAAAAACCCTAATGATGTTTTCCAAACGACCCAGTCACAATTAGCCATTTCTTATTTGTGTTCAGCACGTGATGGTTCGCCCTTGATTATCCGTTTTGAGGACGAGAGAGATGGCACTGCGACGCTCAATAAAACGTTAATCCAGCGTGCCTTGGCCTTTCGAACCTTGATGGAACAATTCCGTGCGCCCCACGAATATATGGCAGCCATGCCTTCAAATAACAACAACGTTCTGCTCATTGCTCGTCAATATGGTTTCGTCATCATTAACAATGGTGGTAACCCCTATACGGCAGCGCAAGTGGATTTCAATAGGTTAGCTTCAAACGGCGTTCCGCTTTCGTACTATATTCCGGCTGGGACATATCAAGAAGTGTCAGGTTTAGTATCCCAGTCGTCAAAGACACTTGCAACAACACCTGCAACGATAACAACAGCACCTATGGCACTACCAGCACAACCTACACGGCAAGGTGTTTACTACGGTCAGAATTATAATGGTGCAACAACCTATCAATATAGCGGAATAAACAGCCAATACCAAATAGCGTGGTCAGTAGGGACGCAAGCAGCTCCCAAGACCATTACGACAACCCCACCTATCTCTTCTTACGCTTTCCCTTCCAGCACGGCACCCAAGAGCCCCTTTGATAGTCTGGCCGTTGATGCCAATAATGCAAGGTTTTTTGTCCTCACAAATCCTTCTACACCCCAAAGCAGTTGCGATGTGACCTTCGCGTGTCCTTCTACGGCTTCACAACAAACCGCGATTGCGGGAAATCATCCTTTATTGGGAAATTGGGGAATTCGTCCTGACCTTTTGAATCTTATGATGCAGGTGACTCCGACAACGGGAACCACTTGGAATTCTCTCCCCTTAGGCTTCCCCGCCGGCTTGCCCATTCAGTATAAAAACGTCCAGGCTACAAGTAATGGGATAAATCGCTGGGAACAGGTTGGAGCCAATGGTGCGACCAATCGAAGCCTTACGGTTCCTACGCCTCCTGCCAGTGGTACCACCACTACGACCACCAACGGTGTTACAATTGTCACCACTGCAGCCACTTCGACTGCCGCTGCTACTGCAACCATCACTCCCTCCAGCATCACCTGGCAGTAAAGCTCGACCCCCCTTGTCACCCCCGCAAAGGCGGGGGTCCAGTTATATTTATTTTCTGGATCCCGTCTGCACGGGAATGAGAACGGTGACTGCAGACTCTCCCCCAACGATCCTCAGTGGGAATAAATAGTGACGTCTTTCAAGGTCATCGTTGTTTGAAGCGTTTTTTCGCCATATTCCATGGGCACCTCCATGGATAAAATAATGCCAGACTTTAAAATGGTTTGCGTCATCTCAAAATCGGGGTCAATTTCCTTGCTGTCTGGTTGAAAAAATGCCATGTGCAAGGACCAAGCTTTATCCGCGTCAATTAAGTCCTTGTTATTTAGAACAAGTGCTGGCGTCAAAGGGGTCATGATCACATTGACTTTCTCCACGGCATCTTGTGTGCTGTACGTCCCATCAAAAACGGCTTGATTGGAAAGGTTAAGGGCTTCTTTTTCAATGACTTTTTCAATGGTTTGCAGAATTTTATTAAGATAATGCAAAGGAAACAAGGTGCCAGGATTCAAACGAACCAGGCAGGCCTTCGGTTGTTGATAAACGGCCATACCTGGATCAAAGGGGTCTGTCGTTGCGTGCCCATGGGTATAATCCACAATCCTGCCGTTATGCGACGACGTGGTCGTAAAGATGTAATATTTGCCATCTTTTGATTCCCATGAAGCAATCGTAGTCCGGAATTCATCCGCTTTATCGGTGAAATTATTCACAGAAACCATAAATTGTTGTTCGAAAGTCCAACCCGCCCCCGTATCACGTATATCCATCGTCATGGATCCTGTGACTGAACTTTCCTGGCCTTTTGCAGGCTTACTTAAAGCAATCGTATACGAAGCCTTATGAGGCACGATATTTCCCAAGGCACAGGTAAGCGTTGCAAACAAGATTAACGGAATTTTTAACACAAAAACTTTCATAAAAAACAAGAGAAACACACGTCGTGATTATGACGGTAACGGTCATAACTTTAAAACAGGTTTTTCCTTGCGTTCAATAAAAGTTTCCCTATGCAAAAATTTCTGTTCCACAAATTGACCAAAAAGTCACTGCCTATATTTTGCATTGTTGCTGCCTCTGGCAAAAGTAGAGGGTTGATCAAAGCGAGCAGATTTGTTATTCCTGAATAAGGTCATTTCAATAAATGATCAAAAAGCGGGCGTGGTGGAATTGGCAGACACACCAGACTTAGGATCTGGCGACGCAAGTCTTGGGGGTTCAAGTCCCTCCGCCCGCACCATTTAAAGTAGGCACTTTCTCAAGGTATTAAGCAGTATGCAAATTCAAAACAGAACTTCTAAAGGACTCAAGCACGAATTCACCGTTACAGTTCCCTTACAAGATATCGACGAAAGGATTGTTAATTGGTTACAAGAAAGAGCCAAAAGCGTCCGCCTAGATGGTTTTCGCCCCGGAAAAGCCCCTTTAAATATTATTCGCCAACGATACGGTGATCAAGCTTTACAAGAAGCCAGAGAACATTTTGTTCGTACCGGTACAGAAAAGATTTATAAAGATCAGAATGTCAGAGTAGCCGGCAACCCTGTTTATGACTTTGGCGATTTAGAAAAAGAACAGGATTTTTCGTTTTCGATTGCTTTCGAGACGCTGCCTTCGTTTGATCTTAAAGATTTTTCAAAAATTAAGCTGGAAACGCTTGATGTTAAGGTTCCAGGCGAAGAAATCGAGAAATCTTTGAACCGCCTTGCTGAGGCGTATAAAGAATCTGGCGATGAGGCGTCGGCTCAAGACTTTAAAATTGATGATGAATTTGCCAAGAAGTTCGCGTGTGAAAACCTTGAAGCTTTGCGAGCCAAAATCGAGGAGACACTGAAAAGAGATTATGACCACTTAGCAAGATTATATTGCAAACGTCATTTATTGGATGCCTTGGCCGATGACTATACCTTCGACTTACCAGAAGCAATGGTTAAAAGTGAGTTTGATGCAATTTGGGGACGCCTGGAAAAAGAAATGGCGAATGCCAAAGAAAATGGCGACTTAAGTCCTGAAGAAGCTGATAAGCCCATGAAAGACTATGAAGAAGAATACAGACAGATTGCAAGCCGACGGGTTCGGTTAGGCTTAGTTGTGGCAGAAGTTGCTAAGAAAAATAACATCAGTTTATCACCCGAGATGGTTCGTGATTTAATGGTGCAAGAAGCTATGCGATATCCCGGAGAGGAACAAGAGGTCGTGAAATACTACCGTTCCCATCCTGAAATGATTGAACACCTTACAGGTCCTGCCCTGGAAGACAAGGTTGTTGATTTCATCGTATCCAAAGCTGATGTCAAAAAAATGGATATCACCTTTAAAGAACTTCAGAAAAAGTTGAAGGGTATTCTGCCGCAGTACGATGATGAAGAAGGTGCTGAAGGGGAGGCGTTAGCTGAAACGACAGCCGAGGTTGAAAAACCAAAAAAAGCTAAGAAAAAAACAGAAACTGAGGCGTAGGTTTATGAAAAATATTTTTGACCCTTCTTTGCAAACATCATCGCACATGACGCAATCAACTTTGGTGCCGATGGTTGTTGAACAGACCAGCCGAGGCGAACGTTCCTATGACATTTACTCTCGTTTATTAAAAGAAAGAATTATCTTTTTGACGGGACAAATTTATGACGAAATGGCCGCCTTAATTTGTGCACAGCTTTTGTTTTTGGAATCAGAAAATCCAGGAAAAGATATATCATTGTATATCAATTCTCCGGGGGGTGTTGTAACCGCCGCCTTGTCAATCTTCGACACAATGAATTATATCAAGTGTGACGTATCCACGATTTGTCTTGGTCAAGCGTGTTCAGCAGGTTCTTTTTTGTTAGCGGCTGGAACACCCGGTAAGCGTTTTTCCCTAAACAATGCACGTGTTATGGTTCACCAACCATCAGGCGGCGCACAAGGGCAAGCGACTGACATTGAGATCCAAGCCCGCGAAATTTTAAAAATTCGCGAACGGTTAAATCAAATTTATTCTAGGATAACAGGGCAAGATATAAAGATAATTGAAGAGGCGATGGAACGTGATCGTTTTATGTCAGCCGAAGAAGCGAAAGACTTTGGCATTGTCGATCATGTGGTGACCAACCGTGTCTCAAATTTGCTGAATGTTTAAGATTGGTTTTTCGCAAAAATTAACTTTTCATTGATGTTTCCCCGTTCATAATATGGATATAAGAAAAAGGGAGGATGAGTTTCTTCTGTTTCAAATCGGCGGAGTCTTGAAATGGTGCCTCTGTTAACGTCTACGACAAAGTGAGAGAACTTTATGAGCAAAAATAATAGTAATGATGTCCCAGCCTTGTATTGTTCCTTTTGTGGAAAAAGCCAGCATGAGGTTAGAAAATTAATCGCAGGTCCAACCGTTTTTATCTGCGATGAGTGTGTAGACCTTTGCACCGATATCATTCGCGAAGAAAATCAATCGTCGCGCTTATCGATACAAGAAGGGGTGCCGACACCGCAAGAAATTTTTAACGTATTGGAAGACTATGTTATTGGTCAAAACCACGCGAAGAAGGTTTTGTCCGTTGCTGTGCACAACCATTATAAGCGGCTATCTTATGACACCAAAGGGTCAGACATAGAGATTGCTAAATCGAACGTTATGCTGATTGGTCCCACGGGAAGCGGTAAAACGCTTTTGGCACAAACATTGGCTCGTATCATCGATGTTCCCTTTACCATGGCAGATGCCACAACCCTGACAGAAGCGGGTTACGTGGGCGAAGACGTAGAAAATATCATTTTAAAGCTGTTGCAGGCTGCCGATTATAACGTGGAGAAGGCTCAACGCGGCATTGTGTATATTGACGAGGTTGATAAAATTTCGCGCAAGTCTGATAACCCGTCCATAACTCGTGATGTTTCAGGGGAGGGCGTTCAGCAGGCCCTTCTCAAGATTATGGAGGGGACAGTTGCGTCAGTTCCACCGCAAGGTGGCCGTAAACATCCGCAGCAAGAGTTCCTGCAGGTTGATACAACGAATATATTGTTTATTTGTGGTGGCGCATTTGCCGGCTTAGACAAGATCATCTCAGCACGTGGGAAAGGGGCTGGCATCGGATTCGGAGCCACCGTGAAAAGTCCCGATGACAGGCAACAAGGAGATATTTTGAAAGACGTTGAGCCAGAGGATTTGCTGAAATTTGGTTTGATACCAGAATTTATCGGCCGTTTGCCCGTTATTGCTACATTGGGTGATCTGGATCAAGCTGCCCTGATTGAGATTTTGACAAAACCGAAAAACGCCTTGGTCAAACAATATCGGCGCTTGTTTGAGATGGAACATACTCAATTAACGATTACAGAGGATGCGTTAAATTCTGTCGCAAATCGGGCTCTTGCCCGTAAAACAGGAGCTAGAGGCCTTCGATCAATCATGGAGCAAATCTTATTGGATATCATGTTTGAGCTTCCTTCGCACCACGATGTGGAGGAAGTTGTTATCAACAAAGGAGTTGTAGATAATCAAGATACCCCTGTAAAAGTTTATTCCAAAAAAAGCAGTGGCCAAATGGCCTAAGCTATACTTTTCTGGGATGAACAGTTGGTTTTTTCTTGATTTTTGGCCCATCAACTTCGGTTCAAAAACTTTTCATAGTTTGTAGCGGAGATTTTTCAGTTGGTTTGTGTACAAAATCTCTGCCATAAATTCCCAACTGTTCACTCTTAATGGGGTATATGTCACTTGAGACCAGAATTGTTTATAGAATTCATTTTATTGGTAGAGGGGCGTTCACAACCCCAACACCCTTTGTGCCTTAAGTATTATTCTTAATTTTATAATTTTTCAGTCGGAAAGCATCTCTAAAATGTACAATACGCCTAAAATTTGATATAGTTATTAGGAAGGCTTTGGAAGCATGCCACGATAAATAACTTTCCTAGTAACTGCCTTTCTGTGGGAGTGTATTGTGTATAAATGTCCAAAAAATCTTGACTTTATTGTCACTATATGGCGTAAATAACTCCCTATAAGGAGTAATATATGACACATTGGTATGTTAAAGAGCTAAGCGATTTAACTAAAGTCTCGCCCCAAACCCTGCATCATTACGATAGGATTGGTTTGCTTAAACCATCTGTAAGGCTTAACAATGGATATCGCATGTATTCTGAAGAAGATTTTTTGCGATTGAAAAAAATCATTGCTTTGAAATACTTCAAATTCAAATTGTCTCAAATAAAAAATTTACTGGAGAACGATACGAATATATTGGACCATTTGTTGGTTCAAGCACAGATATTAGAGAAAAAAGCAAAAGTACTAGCTGAAGCAAGTGAATGGCTTGAAAAAATTATATCTGAATGGAAGCACGATCGGTCCGTTTTTTGGACATCTATGATAGAAGCAAGTGAGAATTTTGGAAAAAAATCCCAAACCCTTTTTGATGATAAATAGCATCTCTAACGCTATTTTTATGGTTATAGGAAGGGTAATTAAAAACTTATCCCCCCTATTCAAACAACCATCTTCTTCTTAAGACAAAATCTCTTAGAAAAAATTATACAATTCGGTCATAATTTTAAAAATAAGCAAAAAAATAAATTTACAATAGGCAGCCTCTTACCTGCACTTTTCGATTGGAATTACCTTAAACTTGAATGTGGCAAGTTTCGCTAGGCGAAAAATAGTCTTAATTTCCCAACTAACTGGAGTGACATCGACTTAAAAATTGAGCATAGTGAAGGGATGGACTTAAATATATTTTTCCCTACTGCTGGTTTAAGTTTTAACGCTCTGACAATCTTGGCGGTAGGCCTGGTTGGCGGCGTTGTGTCTAGCAGCCTTGGTATTGGCAGCGGCGTTATTGTAACCCCAGCCTTATTGATGCTAATTGGCGTCCCCCCTTTAGTTGCTGTAACATCACAAATGGGAAATGCCATAGGGGTGAATCTGATGGGATTTTTGGGTTATTGGCGAAAACGTGACGTTGACTTTAGTCTAGGATTCTATCTTTTTTTAGGGGGGATTTTGGGCGCCTTCACGGAAATTTGGCTTCTAACAAGGCTTCGTCATAGTTCAGACAACCATGGTATGGCTATTGTCTACATAGTTGTCTTAGGGGTTTTGGCGACACTTCTTTCCATTCAAAGTATAAAAGCATTATTCAAACCAAAATCAGTCCAAAGAAGTGTGATGATGCGTCCTTGGATGATTTATTTTCCCTTTCATAAAATTTTCATACGTTCCCGAACAGAAATAAGTATCCTGATTCCTATTTTAGTTGGACTTGGAACGGGCTTGCTAACGTCAACACTTGGGGGCGGGAATAGCTTGTTTATGATGCCTATCATTTCTTATCTGATTGGACGTGTCAGCCCTGTCGTGCAGGGAACGACCTTGTTTGCGGCTTTCTTGATTACAACTGTGGTGACGGTGATTCATTGTTTTACCCGTATGCCTTTTGATTTGGTGTTGGTATTTATGCTTCTTATTGGAGGGACGCTTGGCTCTAAACTTGGTCTTTTCATAAGTTATATATTTCCAAGACAATTTTTAGGGTTGTTAGGGGCTGGCGTAATATATTTGATAGCCGCAAAATTTGCATTAGATTTTTGCGGTTTAACAACGAGCAAATTTGGCTCCAATTCATGTTCAATTCCCACAAATATCCCTTGTGTGAACTCATCTTGGACCGTCTTGATATCAGATTTTATGAACGATTCTCTGGTAGTTTATGTCCTTTCCGGAATTTTTAGTATCATTTTACTGGCGATAATATTAGAAAAGATATTGGAACGTGTGATCATTCATTTTTCGAAATAATCACTGGTTTTTTTTGTTTTCCTTCGCCAGCCTTTAAAGGCCGGTACAATTCCTTTTGGAATGTACATGATAATACCTAACAGGCAAAACCCATAGAATATATTCTTGATCCCTACAATTTCCTCACCCGACACGTACTGAATTACTTCGCCCAAAGGGACTAAAATCAACGCCCCAACAATTGGCCCCATTAATGTTCCAACTCCCCCAACAATGGTTCCCATGGCCAATTCAATCGACCGTGATAAAGCCAATGTTTGATCGGGGAATAAGGTGTTTTGATAAAAGGCGTAAAAAATGCCACCAAGGCTGGTCAAACTGGCTGACAGTCCCATCACCTTAACTTTAACCCAAAAGGTTGAAATACCTAACGCTTGGGCCGCTTGTTCATTTTCGCGGGTGGCTTGGCTGAAATACCCCAATCGTGTTTTTAAAAACAACCAACTAACCGCAAAACCTGCCACGACCAAACCTAGAAATAAATAGTAAAACAGACTGATGCTGCCTCTTAAGTGCCAAAAATTAGAGACGGTATCAATGGGCAAGAATAAACCGGCTGCTCCTCCAAACAACGACCAATGGTCAAATATGACCCGGCCACATTCAGCGAATGCAATGGTTAAAAGGGTGAAGTAAACCCCTTGCACGCCGAACCGAAAACCTAAAAATCCTATTGATGCACCTAATAGGCCTGATAAACCCATAATTGGCAAAGCTGTCAACCAAGGTGACCAACCAAATTGTAAAAATAAGCCAGCGGCCAAATAAGAACCCACCCCGGCATATAAAGCATGTCCAAACGACAGTTGACCTGCAAACCCTAATAACAGGTTCCAGGCTTGCCCCACATAAGCTGTGTAAAACGCTAAAATTAAAACTGATAATACATAAGCGTCGCAATAATAAGGGGCCGTCAGCAAAAGTATGGCAAAAATTCCGCATATTATTTTCATGCGCGTCTCGTTAATAAACCTTGCGGCCTGATCAAAAGAATCAGTATCAAAAATCCGAAACTAACCAATGATTTGAGAGAACTTTGTGCATAAAAGGCCGTATAGGCTTCCACTATCCCTAATACGATTCCTCCCAGCAAAGGGCCTGCCTGATGGGTCAAACCACCAATAATGACGATGGTAAAACTTAGAAGGGTTAATTGAGGTCCGGCCAGGGGCGATATATCCATCAACAGGCTGAACAAACAACCACTCACCGCCAAAACTATACCTGCTATGCCAAAGCTAAGTGCATACAGGTGGCGATCATTCAAACCGATGGCTTGTGCTGTGAAACGATTGTCAGCACAAGCACGAATTGCTTTGCCAGTCGATGTGTAATAGTAAAAGTAAAACAGAATCCCTGTCGTCAACAACGCCACCCCGGCTGTCACAAGACGCATGAAATCGATCAACATCGGACCCACGCTGATGGACTGCAAACTATAGGGTGTGACAATGAATTGTGATTGGGACCCAAAAATTGATAGTTGTATATTGAGCAAAATAATACCAATTGCGCTAAGAGCAATAAACTGGCTGTGGTCAGAAGTTTTTAGAAGACGATTAACAATTTTTTGTTGCAAACCATATCCACCAGCGAACAAAGCCAATGCTAAGAAAGGCAGGGTGAACAAGGGATTTATTCCAAAAGTGTTATAAAGGGTGGCCATGACCAAGCCACTTAAAACCAAGATTTCTCCATGGGCAAAATTCACGATGCGCGTAACCCCAAAGACAACAGAAAGTCCCAAGGCCATCAAACCATATACCAAACCCATCAGTAAGCCGTTGACGCCTATCGTCAAGGCAACAATCATGAATCTTTCCAGTTTGGGGCGGGGAAAATAGGCTGCATCTCTGCCAGCGAGGTGGGCAGGATAATCTTGGGTTTTCCTTGACGGTTTTGAAGGCTAACGGATTGAATGTTTTTGGCCTGCCCCTGGGCATCGAAGGCAATTGGTCCCCCGCAAACAACCCGTTCCTTAATGTGGGTTTTAGCCAAAGCTTCACATAATGCTGCGGGGTCTGTCGATTCTGAGCGTTCATAGGCATTGGCTGCAATCCAAACGGCTTCAAATGTGAATGCGACGTTTAAATCAAATTGGGACTGGGGAAACAATTCGTAAAAAGTTTTGATAATGCTTTGTGAAAAGGGCGAAGAAGGGTTCGGCCAAGCGGTGTTTGTCATGCAAAAATCCGAATGTTCACCCAAGGCGCCGTAAAATTGCCTTTCATACATCCCAGGGCTTCCTGGACTTATAATTCCCATGGGCTGGTATCGTTGCTTCACGCATTCTCTGATCATTAAAATTGCATCATTTAAACGCGAGATGGGGATCAATAAGTCTGCCTTAGACGCTTTTACGCGACTGATCTCTGCTGATAAATCTTGCGTGCGCGGGTCATAACTTAAAGAATCAATAATCGAAAACGGCAGCTGATATTTTGATAGTCCCGCCTGAAAGGCCTGAACCATTGATTCTCCATACGTATCATTGATATGTAAAATAATGGCTGTTTTAGGATGCTTTTTTGTTTGGCCAAACAACTGCTCCATCAGCCCTAAACCATTGTGCGCCAATGTTTCTGTCGTTGGAAAATTACGGAAAAGATATTTATAACCCTGCTGCGTCAACTTTGGCGAAGCCGCAATATTCACAACAAGGGGAATCTTACGCTGTTCACAAACCTGGGCAATGGCCGCCGTTATACCGGAATGATGGGCCCCAACAAGCAAATGGGCGCCCTGACTAATCAACTTTTCTGCCTTCGTTCGGCCTTGATCCACCCCTGATTCCGTGTCAGCATAAATCATTCTTAAATTAGGCTGGCTTTCTTGAAGACAGTGGGCAGCGAGGCGGGCACCTTGTTCACAACTGATACCAACTTGAGCATCGGCCCCTGTTTTCGGTGACAACACGCCTATTTGGAACGTTCCATCTTTTTTTTTACCGCACCCTGCAACCCCTGCTAGAGATAATCCTAATGCAGCAAGGGAGGTAAGGTTGAATTGACGGCGGGTTAAAGAAGGCGCAGGCATACAAAAGATTCTTTCAAAGATGATCAACAGAAACTTTACTAAAGTTTTCCTAAACCATCAAGGTATCTGTATAATGCCCGGTTCTGCAAGTTAGAAAGGCGCGGTCTTGAGACCGTGGGATCTTAACAAGGTTTAACTTCATGTGGCTTTTGTGGATTCTTTATAAGTCTCTATGACTCTATCAGCGGGGCCATCCTGAATAATCCTACCCTTTTCCATCCAAAGACAACGGGTGCACAGCTCTTTTAGAATCGCTAAATCGTGAGAAATAACAACGACCGTACGGCCGCTTTTAACGATGCTTTTCATCTTAGCAATACTTTTTTGTGAAAACTCTTGATCGCCAGCACCCCAGACTTCATCCAAGAAAATGATATCAGCCTGCAAGTGAGCTGCCACAGAAAAAGCCAGACGAACCATCATCCCGCTGGAATAATGCTTAACGGGGGTGTAAAGAAATTTCTCTACGCCCGAAAAGGCAATGATTTCATCCAAACATTGACGGATTTCTGGCGGACGCATGCCCAAGATTGACCCATTTAAGAAAATGTTTTCAATACCATTCAGGTCGGGGTGAAAACCTGTGCCAATTTCCAAAAGCGTGCCAACGCGGCCGTAGACGCGGGCCTCGCCAGACGTTGGTTCTGTGATGCGGGACAGAACTTTTAATAAAGTACTTTTCCCCGCCCCATTATGCCCAACAATTCCCAAAACCTCCCCCTGGTTCACGGTGAAAGTAACGTCGTTGAGGGCCAAAAATTCCTTTGTTTCGGCGATGGGTTTTTTATGCAAGCCTATCCACTGGCCCAAAATCTTCTTAAAAGAATCCTCGCGAATACTTCCTAAGTGGTATTTTTTGGTCAGGTGATCAACGATAATGGCGGGATGAGTCATAAGTCCGTCTCAAATTCTGTCAACAATTGTGCCCTCAATTTTATTAAAAAAGAGCAATCCAGAAATCAAAAACACTATTGAAAGGAACGTTGCTGTAAAAATATGAGGCAGGGTCGGAATCTGCCCCCCCAATAATGCCCATCGAAATAACTCAACGTATGTTACTAACGGATTCAAATAATACAAGGTGTGAAGGCGTTGAGGGATAATCGTTACGGGGTACATAAGGGGGGTTGCGAACATCCAGACCTGCAATAGGAAAGGCAAAGCCGCTCGAATATCACGAAACTGAACATCCAAGGCGCTGACCCATAAAGTTAGCCCCATCGTTAAACAAAATATTCCTAATAAGATCAGGGGCACCCATAAAATGGTCAGGGATAAACTGATTCCGTAAAAGACGATCATACCCAGCAAAATGGTTGATGCGATGACAAAATCTACGCATGCGCCTAAGATAATGGCTAAAGGCACCAACATGCGGGGGAAATAAACTTTTGACAACATAGGTCCATAGTCATTAAGGCTGGTTCCCCCTTGGGTCAGCATTCTTGAAACAGATTGCCAAATAATTAAAGCCGCATAGCTGAAGATGGGGTAGGGGACGCCCGCCGTTTGAACATGGAAAATATGGGAAAAGACCAGGCTGAAGATCAGCATCATGCTAAGGGGTTGGATAATGCTCCACAGGCCGCCCAGCATGGTATACCGATACCTTACCTTTAAATCACGCTTCACAAACACCCACAATAAATTGCGGTAGTGCCAAAGATCAGCCAGGGGGGCTAAAGATAATCTGGAGCGTGGTTTGCAAGTGTAGAAAGGTAGGGTCTTTTTAACCATATGTTAGCTTCTAGTTGTAACCATCTGCGCATAAATCCAGTCATAGGTCTTGCGCATGCCATCCGTCAACGACGTTGAGGGTTCCCAACTCAGTTCCTTTTGAATCAGCGTGTTGTCGCTGTTGCGTCCGCGAACACCTTTCGGGGCTGATAAATTATAGTTGCGTTTTAATTTAACGCCAGCTATCTCTTCCACCATGCTGACCAATTGATTGATGCTGACCAACTCAGAGCTCCCCAAGTTAATGGGATAGTCGATATGGCTGTTCATAATTTTCAGGACACCTTCGACGCAGTCATCAATATACATAAAGCTGCGGGTTTGTTCTCCATCACCCCAAATTTCGATTTCATTGGTGCCGTTCAATTGAGTCTCGATAACCTTGCGACAAATAGCTGCGGGTGCCTTCTCGCGACCACCATCGTAGGTGCCTAAGGGTCCATAAACATTGTGAAAGCGGGCCACACGGGTAACCAAGCCGAAATCTTCGCTGTAATGGCGGCACATGCGTTCGCTAAATAACTTCTCCCACCCGTAGCCGTCTTCTGGCATGGCGGGGTAAGCATCGGCTTCTTTCAAGGCTGTCACGTCAGCATCGGTCTGCTTGTCAGCGGCATAAACACACGCTGATGAGGAGAAAAAGAATCGCTTAGCTTTATGATGATGGGCAGCCATCAACATGTGGGTGTTAATCAAAACCGACAGCATGCACAAAGCTTTATTGTTTTCAATGAACCCCATGCCCCCCATATCAGCTGCCAGGTTAAAAACGGTTTCAACCCCTTCGCACGCAGCAAAGGCTGCATCTTTTTCTTTCAAATCCAGGATACAGTTTTGAACACCGTCGACGACCTGATACCATTCATTAAGCGGTTTTATGTCAACAGCTCTTAGATCTGTATATCCTTGGTCCTGCAAATTTTTTATAAGTGCACCGCCGATAAAGCCGCCAGCACCGCCAACAACAATCTTTTTCTGTTTGTCTAACATATTTAATTACGCATAATTGAATTTGAGTGTGACAGGATCATAGCCAAAACCGTCTAAAAAATATATCTTTTATTCAAGGAATCAAAGTCTTTTACCACATAAGGAGCTTCATGCTTGTCGACAGTCACTGCCACTTAAACTTTCCCGAGTTTGAATACGACCTGGATCAGGTTATTCAAAATGCCAACCAACAGGGGGTGACCACATTCTTGACGGTGAACACGCGCCTTGATCAAACGGCGCATTTGCAAAAAATTGCCGAAACGTATGAGCGGGTGTTTTTTTCAGTTGGGGTGCACCCCCATGATGCAGCTGAGTTCGTATCAAAAGACTTAGTTACATCTATCAGGGAATTGACGCAGCACCCGAAAGCCGTCGGTATTGGTGAAACAGGGTTGGATTATCATTATAATAATAGCCCCCGCCAAGAGCAGCTTGATTCTTTTCATCAACACCTGCAGGCATCCACAGAGCTTGATCTGCCCATCATTATCCATACGCGCGAGGCGGACGAGGATACGCTGGCTTGCCTTGATGATCACCCTAACGCCAAGGGTGTTTTTCATTGTTTCAGCGGGTCAGCTGACTTGGCCAGGGCCGCCCTGGACCGTGGGTTCTATCTGTCATTCTCTGGCATTATCACCTTTAAAACGGCCGAAGAATTGCGCCAAGTTGTTCGGTTTGCGCCCATGGATCGCATTTTGGTTGAAACGGATTCACCATTCCTGGCCCCGATTCCTCACCGCGGTAGGCGTAATGAACCTGCCTTCACGCGGATTAATGCTGAAAAGATTGCCGAAGTGAAAGAAATAAGTTTTGAAGACGTTGCGATAAGGACAACAAAGAACTTTTTTAATTTGTTTTCCAAGTCATATTCAGTGTAGAATCTTATCATTACATAAAATTTGTAGTTTAAGTTTTTATGAATAATGATGTTAATCTTGAAAATCTTATGAAGCTTGTGGCTACGGGCAATCAGAAAAGAGATGCCTACTACGAAGATGCTTTTGGTAAAATGTTATCCGGCCAAAAGCATGTTTGGAATTGGGCTGCTGCCTGGGGAGGTCCTTTCTGGCTTTTATACCGAAAAGCCTATGGGTTGGGGCTATTACTCCTAACGACCCTTGTTATTTGTGGGCTTTTACTTAATTTTTTCTTTGCTACAATGCCGGGGTCTTCATTGTCAACTGCAACTTTTGGTACTTTTCTAAGCATTGGGAATAATTTGTATCTGTTGTCATTAAAACGAAAAATAAGCCTGGGATATCACAGGTTATCTCTTAAAAAACACCGATTTTTTGTCACTTTTTTTCTATCTTCTTTTGTGTGGCATGACTATAATTTCGCTGTTTGTAGGGTCGTTTATGAACTTTGAACTTCTAATTGATATTTCGTTTCTTGCTGTACTAATTATTCTTACTATAAATATCCTTTATGTCATTTTAAGCGATCGCCGAAAGGTTAGAATGGCCGTTGAAAATAATTTAATGCCAACTCAGTAAAGAGTGCCTAAGTTAAAAGTTTACGTTTTGAAGACATTTATGAATACACGAAGAATAACCTTTTTAATTTGTTTTTGGAGTCGGAATAAACGATAATAAAAACAGTTTTTACATAGTATGCGGTTTTTATTATTTATGGACGATCAAATTAACATCCAAAACCTTATGAAACTTTCTGCAACGGGTAATCCAACAAGGAATTCCTATTATGAAGAGACTTTTCGTAAAATGTTGTCGGGTCAAAAATATGTTTGGAACTGGTCAGCTGCCTTATTTGGCCCTGTATGGCTTGTATATCGCAGGTCTTACGGTTCCGCTTTTTTTTTGATGCCCTTATTAACATTTGTTTCGATTTGGTATGCTGCCTTACTTGGCCTTGCATGGCTCGTATATCGCAAGTCTTATGGGTTCTCCTCTTTGGGGATGCCTGTGTTTCTAGCACTTTATGTACTTCCGCTCTTTGCTTTATTATTGGTCAATGCTTTAATATTAGCTTGTCAGAAAGCAGGACTATACCTGTTGTGTCCCATTGTCATTGCGGCTGGTTGTTGTATCTTGTTTCAAGGTTATATGGGAAATGGTTTTTACGTATGGTCGCTAAAACGTAAAATAAGCAAGGGCTACCATAGAGCACCAAAGGTAAATATTGACATGTTATCGGCTATTTTTCTTGCATCGATTTTAATCTCTGCTTTTACTTGTGTAGGTTTTTTTCTCACCCACCTTGCAATCTTGGCCAAATACGTTTAGGAAAGAATAGTTGATTTTAGGAGGCACGAGTTTAGTTTATGGCAAAAAGCGCAACCCCCGCTTTGGGCAGTTTCACCCCTGAAACGTTGCTGAAAGCTTACCGTCAAATGGTTTTAATCCGGCGATTTGAAGAAAAAGCCGGCCAATTATATGGCATGGGCCTGATTGGTGGATTTTGCCACCTGTACATCGGACAAGAAGCTGTCGTGGTGGGCCTGCAGGCAGCTGCACAGCCCCAAGATACCGTCATCACAACATATCGTGATCATGGGCATATGTTGGCATGTGATATGGATCCTCGTGGTGTGATGGCTGAACTAACCGGTCGCAGCGGTGGCTATTCACGTGGCAAAGGTGGCTCGATGCATATGTTCAGCCGTGAAAAGAACTTCTTTGGCGGGCATGGCATTGTGGGCGCGCAAGTTCCGATTGGAACGGGTCTGGCTTTTGCACACCAATATAAACAAGACAATGGCGTTTGCTTGGCCTATATGGGTGATGGCGCGGTGAATCAAGGGCAAGTCTATGAATCCTTTAACATGGCCGCCCTTTGGCAACTGCCGGTGGTCTACATCGTGGAGGATAACCAATACGGCATGGGAACCTCTGTCCAGCGGGCGTCGGCCAACGGTGATTTTTATAAACGGGGAGAACCTTACGGCATTCCTGGAAAATTGGTAGACGGTATGGATTTGTTGGCCGTGCGGGAGGCTGGGGATTGGGCAATCAATCATGCCAGAAGTGGGCAGGGACCAGCCCTATTGCATATTAAAACCTATCGTTATCGCGGGCATTCTATGTCTGACCCCGGTAAATACCGCAGCAAGGAGGAGGTGGAAGGCTTTCGCCAAAACCAAGACGCCCTTGAGCGGGTGCGCCAGTTGATTTTGGATAACAAAGTCGCGACAGAGGAAGATTTAAAAGCCCTGGACAAGGAAATCAAAGACATCATGACGGATACCGTGGAGTTTGCACAGACTTCTCCCGAGCCAGATTTGGCCGAACTTTATACCGATATTCTTGTGGAGGCCGCTGTATGACCCAAATGTTGACAATTCGTGAAGCTTTGCGCGATGCCATGGCAGAAGAAATGCGCCGCGACCCGGCCGTATTCCTGATGGGCGAAGAAGTTGCCCAATATCAAGGAGCGTATAAGGTCAGCCAAGGACTTTTGGACGAATTTGGACCTAAGCGTATCATTGATACGCCCATTACCGAACATGGTTTTGCTGGTATCGGTGTTGGTGCAGCATTTGGTGGATTAAAGCCGATTGTGGAATTCATGACCTTTAATTTTTCCATGCAGGCGATTGATCAAATCATTAACTCAGCGGCAAAAACACTATATATGTCTGGCGGCCAAATGGGCTGCCCTATTGTGTTCCGTGGGCCCAATGGTGCCGCATCCCGCGTGGGTGCCCAGCATTCCCAATGTTTTGCCAGCTGGTATGCCCATTGCCCAGGCCTAAAGGTTGTCAGCCCCTACAACGCAGCGGACGCAAAGGGGTTGTTAAAGGCAGCCATTCGTGACCCGAATCCTGTGATCTTTTTGGAACATGAACTAATGTATGGCCGTTCTTTTGAGGTGCCAACGGATCCTGATTATATTTTACCATTGGGCAAAGCCGCCGTGGTCCGCCCAGGAAAAGATGTGACCGTGACAGCCTTTTCCATGATGGTTGGGCATGCCCTTGACGCGGCTGAGAAATTGGCAAAGGAAGGGATTGATGTGGAGGTTATTGACCTTCGCACTCTGCGTCCCTTGGATACTGACACCATCATTCGGTCGGTACAAAAAACAAACCGAATTGTCAGTGTGGAAGAAGGCTGGCCAGTGGCGGGCATGGGGTCGGAAGTTTGCACCGTTGTGTGTGAAAAAGCGTTTGACTATTTGGATGCTCAACCGGTTCGGGTAGCCGCAGAAGATGTGCCTTTGCCATACGCCGCCAACTTAGAGAAACTGGCCCTGCCCAGTGTTGATAAGATTATTCAAGCGGTTAAGGCCGTTTGTTATCAGAGATAGTGATGGACGCCGTTTGTGAGAGAAACGGCTCACCAATTTTTTGTGAAAAATATTTAACTAAAATTTTATTTAAATATTGTCATTGTCGCTGACGTATGGTGCAATAAAGGCATGATTTCACGTCAAAAATGTTGTCCATGGATTATCGTTTTGTTCTTTGCCTGGTCAGATCTGCCCACCTGATACCAGCAGGTTTGCCTTTATGATGAAGGATTGGATTCATCACGAGGCCCAGTGGGCTGTACATGCTGATGCGGACTTGCCGATTGTTTTAAGCCGAGGGCAGGGGGTATGGCTGTGGGACATAGAGGGTCGACGGTATTTAGATATGAACGCCGCCGGTGCGACTCTTAATTACGGGCATTGTCATCCTAAAATCCTTGGGTCCTTGTTACGTCAGGCTGGTTGTTTAAGTTTATGTTCGCATAGCCTTCATCATGATCAGCTGGCTGCCTTTTTGGAAATGGTTTGTCTGATGACCAAAATGGACAAGGCAGTACTGACAGGCTCAGTCTTTGAAGCAAGGCAAACGGTTGTTGAAGCGGCTCAACTTTGGGGGGGGCAGAAAAAAGGCATTCGATGCGGCCGAACGGAGATTATTATTACAACTCCTGATTGGCAAGGTTCTTCCTTGCCGTCTGGTTTTCGAAGCGTCCCCTTTGGCGATCTTAAAGCTGTTGAGAAGGCGATTACGCCAAGTACATGCGCCGTGGTGACGCAGGCTATTCAAGATAAAGCAGGATTAACAATTCCGTCCAAGGGGTACCTGGCTAGAATTTCTGATTTATGCCGAGAAAACAATATTTTGCTGATTGTTGATGAAAGTCAGTCGGGGCTTGGACGATCAGGGAAAGCACTTGCCTATCAAGATGAAAATATCCAACCTGATGCCGTGATTTTAGGTCAGGCACTTGGCGGGGGATTCTTAACATCGGCGGCCTTAGCGGGCAGCAAGGATTTGTTGTCGTTAACTAACGCTGGAGGTTGTGGCAGTCCTTTTGCCGCAGCCATTGGACTTACCTCTTTACAGGTTTTGAGGGAAGAAAATCTGTCTGAACGCAGCGCTGAATTAGGGGAATATTTCCTAAATCGTTTGCGCCATATTGAATCGCCTTATATTCACGATATCAAGGGACAAGGATTATGGATCAGCATAGAGATAGACCCCAATTGGCGAACCGCACAATCCCTTTGTGAGCAGTTGATGTATATGGGGATTTTGGCTGATGCCTCCAGCGAGACGACGATCTGCCTGGCCCCGCCTTTGGTGATCGCCCACGAAGAATTGGACTGGGCGTTGGTTCGGCTTTACCAGGCTTTACAAGGGGGAGGGATCCTTCCGATTCAGGTCCCCCTTGTGTTTTAGGCTCTTCTCAATTGACGCTTATACCAAAGAGCGTAAGCAGGAACGCCGCTAATGACAAACAAGCTGGCAATGATGAGTGTTTTTAGCGGTGTTTCATACAAAACCCATAAACAAAAACCAATCGCAACGCACGTGTAAACCCATTTATAGACAGAACAGCACGCTTGCTTCCTTAAAACTTTTACATGTGCCAACCCACACATCAAATACACAAACAAAAATGCCACCACGGAAAAATCGATGATGGCGGTTATTTGGTGATTAAGACTGTGGCTGCAGGTTAAAACCAATAACGGGATAATTCCCACACAACTGGTTAAAAGACCATTATGAGGGGCTTCGTGGATGTTTTTCCTTCCAAAAAAACGAGGTAACAGCCCGTCTTCGGCTAGGCCCAATGCCACCTGACCGCTGGCTAACATCCAGGCGTTCAAGGTTCCAATACAAGCAATCGATGCCATAATGGATATGACGAGGTGCCAACCACCCCCAAATATTCGCTCAGCCGCATCCACATAAGGTGCTTTTGATTGGGCCAGTTCGGCTGCGGGAATCAACCCCATGATGCCGACACTGTTGATTATGTAAAGAGCGGCAACGCATAATGTTCCGAAAATGATGGCCCTAGGAATCGTTTTACACGCATCTTTTACACAACCAGCGGGTGCGGTGGCTGACTCTAGCCCAATGAAGCCCCACAGAGTTAATAGGGCCACTTGGCTTAGAAGCTGGGGCGTTGATTGGGCCGACATTTCTGGCATCATCACCAGATTGTTGGGGTTAAAATGCGTCAATGCCACAATCGGAATCACCAAAAGGATTCCAAATTTTAAAAGGGTCAGTAAGAATTCGGCATGACCCGCGGCTTGAACCCCTTTTAAATTAAGGCCTGTTATCGCTAGCAACAAGGCAATTTCAAGCAGCAAATTAACCTCTGCGCTTTGATTGCCAATCAAGGGTGACAGATATCCTATGCTGGCTACAATGACGGCTGTGGTGCTGACCCACGAAATAACCCAATATGTCCACCCTGTGAAAAATGCGGCATCTGCACCGAATGCTTGTTGTGCATAAACGTGAGGGCCGCCTGTGCGCGGAAATTGAGAGCACAATCCCCCAAAAACTAAAGCCAAAGCAACGGCGCCAGCGCCTGCAATCACCCATCCGGCCATGCTAAAGGCCCCATAGGGCGCTAAAAGAGCTGGCAGGGTAAAAACACCCGACCCAATCTGACTGCCCGTGACCAGGGCAAAAACGGACCAAAAACCAATTTTACGAGACATGGGCATCCTCTTTAACAAGAAAAGAATTTAATAATTAGAATAGTTTTATGAAAAAAGAGGATATGAATGCCCTAGAGGGGCTTTCGCGAAGAAATGACTTTTAATATCATAGCCATGGAATATTTATCTTGTTAAGAAGTCCGTATTTTTTTTGTACATCAATTTTAAGCGAGCGGGCAACTTTTTAATGCGTATTCCGGCGAATTCGAACGGCAATTCTGGTTTTATCCGAATGGCCGTTCCGGTTTAATTCGAACAGTGAATCCGGTTTTATCCGAACGCGGATTCTGGTTTAATTCGAATACGAATCAAAGAGAAGCGAACTCTCCGATTTTATCTCATTTTTTCACCCCTTCATTGTTTGTGATTTCCGTTGTGTCATGCAAAGGACCCTCGATGTTTTTTTGTTTGGTGTTTTCCTGATCCTTTTCTTTACTCCTCACTTTTCTCATAGATTCCCCTTTAATTTCAAGCCTATAAGAATTATGAACCAACCTATCGAGGATAGCATCCGCTAACGTCTCATTTCCTATGGTTTCGTGCCAGAGTTTGACAGGAATCTGACTGGTGACAATCGTAGAGCGTTTATCATGTCGGTCATCCAAAACCTCCAATAAGTCACGGCGTTGCTCATCTGTCAGAATAGACAATCCAAAATCATCTAAAATTAAAACCTCCGTTTTAGCAAGTTCACTCATTCTTTTTCCATAACTCCCATCCCCCTTTCCAAGCTGCAATTCGCTAAGCAAGCGACTGAGGCGGCAGTAATGAACTTTATAACCTTGAAGGCAAGCCTTGTGGGCCAGAGCACAAGCCAAGAATGTTTTCCCCGTGCCACACGGCCCAACAATCAAAATATTATGATGAGAAGCAACCCATTGGCATTGAGAAAGTGTGGCCAACAAAGATTTGTCTAGGTTACGCTGACATGAATGGTCAATATCTTCAAGGCAGGCCGTCTGCTGTAGTTTGGCACTGCGCAAGCGTGCCTGTAATTGCCTGTTTTCCCGGGCGATGACTTCTGTATCAACCAACAAGCCAAGACGTTCTTCAAAGCTCAGCTGCGTTATGGTTGGTTGCTCCAGCTGTTCTTTAAAGGCTTTTGCCATAGAATGAAGACGAAGTTTTTGAAGGTTGTAAACAATTGGATTCAGTAACATGAAAGGGTCTCCTTTTTTAGATTATTTAAAGTATTTTTGGCCACGAATATATTCGTGAGAATCAGAGAGGCTATTGACTTCTGAGGACGAGGATAAAGACTGTTGATCCATCTTGTTCTTCAAAATAGATTCAACATTTTTGTAACTGTGGCCTCCTATCTCTAAAGCCCTTTTACAAGCCAGCTCTAAACGGTCTTCACCGTAACTCTTGCCGAGCCTTAAAATCCCAAGACACGTGCGAAACCCCTGTTGAGGATGGGCGCGTGAAGCCATGATGACTTCTATCAATTTTGCCGTTGCTTCCCCCGTTTTCTTGGCCCAAGAAACAATTCGTTCGGGTGTCCATTCCACCTGTGCTTGATGAGCTTTTGGCATGTGCAGAGTATTTGTCGTATATCCGTTGGCACCATAACTTCTGACATGGGTCGCGACACATTTATTCTGACAAAAAATTTCAACAATCGTCGGTCCATAGCGAACATAGAGAGATTCCTTTGCCAAGGCATAGGGAACACTGTAAAAATGCTTGTCTAACTCAATATGGTAGTTGAAGCCGGCTTTAACTTTTTTCCACTCGGCGTACTCATACCGAGTTGTTGGAAGGGATTTTAATGCCTGTTTCTCAAGGTCTTGAAAGTGGCTTAAACGGGATCCTGGCAGTTTTTGGAAAGGACGTCGGTTTAAGACATCCAAAAGTGGCTGAATAGCTTGGTTTAACTCGCTCAAGCTAAAAAAGGTACGGTTACGAAGCTTGGCCAGAATTTGTCTCTCGACTTGTTGGACTGCATTCTCAACTTTAGCTTTATCCTTCGGACTTCTTGACCTTGTTGGAATAATTGCGACGCCGTAATAAGAGGCCATATCTTGATAGGTTGGGTTGATATCAGGTTCGTAAAGATGCGCCTTATGGACCCCACTCTTTAAATTGTCTGGCACAACAATCTCTGGACAGCCACCATAATATTCAAACGCATTCACGTGAGACTTGATCCAGTCTGCAAGCGTTTGGGTCCATGTGGCCTCCACGTAGGTAAAACTGGACGCACCAAGCGCAGCTACAAAAATCTGTGCTTCACCGACTTCCCCTGTCGACGTATCCGTTACAACGGACATCGTTTGACCGGCATAATCCACAAAAAGTCTCTCTCCTGCTTTGTGGGTCTGGTGCATCCAGACATCAAGTGTTGAATTACGCCATCCTCGGTAAACGTCGCAGAACTGGCTGTAGCTAATCCCTTGGGGGTACTTTTCTTTATACTCACTCCATAATAATTGTAACGTAACATGCTTGCACTTGAGTTCTTTATGAATATAAATGCAATCAATCTCTCCCCGTTGTTCTTTATTGATTTTTTGAGCAGGCGGATACAGCTTGATCTCCAACTCTTCGTCGCCTAGATTGTCGGGCACAGGCCAGCTTAAGTTAACTGCTTTTGCCCTCTTGACGCCTTCAACCGCCGTACTCGCGCTAATGCCAATGCTCTTGGCTATCTCCTGGTAACTACATCCACAGCTGTACCGTAAACGTAAGATTTCTCTGATCTTTCTCATTGATATGTGACTCCGTGACATGGGCTGTTCCTTTCATGTTTTGTTGAACAAAAAAAGGATACAGCGTTCATAAAACGCGTTTTATAACCAAAGGTCTCCTTGATACAGGAGGTCAAAGGCCATCGCTTCGTCTTGGAATCGTTATTCGATTTAAACCAGAATCACTGTTCGATTTGAACCGGAATCACTGTTCGAATTGAGCCGGAATCACTGTTCGGTTTGAGCCGGAATCACTGTTCGGTTTAGACCGGAATACGCATTTTAATCTGATTTCTGGTTTATTTTGTTGACGTTGGTCTATAAAAAACCCTAAAAAAACACTGCATTTAGAGCAGTTACAAATCGTTTTTTTTATACAGAGTACAAAGAGTAATGTTTTTTAGTAAAAATAGAGTAATTGAGTTCGCAATCCTTTTTTTTATGATATCGACTGCAGGATTAATGGGCAGTGAAGGTGATGTGTCCTTAGATATCACTCAACCGGGAGATATAGAAAAATCCCATAGCACACCAATAGTTCTTGGGGAAATGAGTGACGCTGAAACCTCAGTTTCTCCTCATTCAGAGATTCTCTCTAAAGAAATCTCAGAGCAAAGGGATGAGAGCTTCAGAGGTCTTGATTGCTTGCCAATCATAAGGGTGGAAAAGACAGATTCTAATTTAAAGTTAATCAGACAAGCGCAAAAGATAGGCATTCTTTTGGCTCCGGTTTTGGAGGCTGGGGTCGACATAATGCCTGTTGTATTAGCTTGCCTAAGCAATCAATCTTCAGAAGTGGCTTCGGCTTCTTTTATTCAAAATGTTACTTATACAAGCATTTATGGAGGATGCCTGCTTAAAAATGTGTATGATGTATTCTATCGAGACCAGCTTCACGGAGCCGTTTTATTGACGTTCATGTGTTTGACTAACACAGTCAGTGGTGCTGCTGCTACGTTTAGTTCTTGGCAATATCGCGAAACCTCTCAACAAGGTTACAGGATAGCGAACATAGCTTTAAATACAGTATCCGGTTCTGTTGCTTTCGTTTCGAAAATAGTGGCCAGGCGAAATCAACTTTACAAATGGTGGTATGGCGAGGAAATGCCATCTTTTATAAGGATTTACGCTTCCTCCTAAACCCTTAAGCTGCGACCTCTTGATCGGCAATGGCCGACAAGGTTCGGGCGATTACCCGAATTTCTTGTCGTAATTCTTGGGTTTGACGGTTGCGCCCTTCAATGGTTTCCTCCAAGAGCTTCGTCATGGTTGTATCAAGACTGCGAAGCTGCGCGGCTTTGCCTTGACTTGCCTGTTGATGTTGCTGAAGCCAATCCTTAAAACCTTCTTGTAAATCCAATTGGTTGTGGGTGATTGTCTTAATGATGGCTTGGTGGGCAACCATCTGCTCAGCCATTTGTGTCAGTTTTTCGCTTAAAACCTGCACAGCTTTCACTAAATTCACCCGATTATCTTCACTACGTTGTAAATGGTTATGCAAATTGGCCATCCCTTCGATTGTTTGTTCCAACAAGCTAAGACTATAGGTGGGGCCGTTATAAGCTGTAGTTTTCTCTATTCCCGAGCCAGAGCGAGTGATCGCAATTAACCGTTCTTCAAGCTTTTGATAAAATCCGGCGCAGGCTTGCCCAAGTTGCAGATCCATGAACCCTAAGACCAATGACCCTGCCAACCCAAACAAAGACGAGCTGAAGGCAATTCCCATGCCATCCAACGGCGATTGAAGTCCTTGTTTTAATTGGTTGAAGGCCTGCAGGGCATCTACACCCTCGGGGTTCAAATGATTCACAACGCCAGCAATCGCACCAATGGTTTCTGACAAGCCCCAAAATGTCCCGAGCAAACCTAAGAAGACCAATAATCCCATCAGATAACGATTTACACTACGACCTTCTTCCAGCCTTGCATCGACACTGTTTAAGACGGATTGGGCTGTTAATGTCGTCAGGCCAGCCTGATATTGAGGATCGTTAAGAATGATAGTCAAAGGGGCCAGGATATAGGTTTTTTGAGGAGGCATAAACGACGCACCCTCCTGGGTACAATTTTCCAGCCACGTTTGTTCCTGGTAAAGGCGCCAAAGCCGATAAAAACTTGAAATAATCCCAAACGCAAAACAGACGGCAATCACCACATTTAAAACTAAGTTGTGCGCAAAAATTCGAATCAATGGTTTTGACAAAACGACGGCCGTTGCAAGGACGACACCTAGAAAAACCACTTTTTTAAGGAAGACACGATGAAGATAGGTCATGAAAAACTGTCTTATTTGGAATATTTCCATAAGGTTAGCTGAAAATTCCCTTGGCCAAAACTGTTTTGTTGTGTCCCTCAAAGTGCTGATGCGCTATTTTGAAACCAGTGTGGTACGATTTAAAATGGAAGATGAGAAATAATGGAAGCTAGTCTTACCCCGCCCTTATGGCTTGGCCTTCCTTTCATTGCCGTCTTAGTTTTGATGACAGCGGCGCCTTACGCAATACCGCGTCTGTGGCATCAGTTTGAATCCAAAATCCTTTTTGCTTTGGCTGTATCCTCTATGGTGGGACTTGGTCTCGTGATTGGGTTTTCAACTGCCATCCATGAACTTGCCCACGTTTTGATTCAAGATTATGTCCCGTTTGTTATTTTATTGTCGTCTTTATATGTCGTCACAACAGGCTTGCACGTTGATTTAAAAACAAAAAGCACCCCTTTTAAAAATACAGCGTTTTTAGCGATTGGTTCCTTATTGGCCAGCGTTGTGGGCACAACAGGGGCCTCGATGATTTTGTTGCGTCCTTTCATTACGATGAACAGCGACCGACATTACAAAACCCACAGCATTATTTTCTTCATCTTCTTAGTGGCTAACATTGGGGGATGCTTAACACCGATTGGCGATCCGCCCTTGTTTTTGGGTTATTTAAACGGGGTCGACTTCTTTTGGACGCTGCAGACTCTAGCGCAACCTTTTATGGTGACGATCGCTATTTTGTTGGGGTGTTATTTCTTGTTGGATTCTTATTTCTTAGGGCGTGAAACGCCCGCTTTAGAACATTCTAAAGTTCCAGGAAACTTTGGTTTAACAGGGAAAATCAACCTGTTACTTTTGCTTGTCCTCATAGGGGTCATTGCAGGTTCTGGGGTTTGTACGCGGTGTTATGACGACTTACCAACGATACTCATTATGGGCCAGACTGTCAGCCTGGTTCAAATCCTAACGAATGCCAGCCTAATCATTTTGGCTTGTCTTTCATATCTTTTGACGCCAAAACACATTCGCCATAAACAGCACTTCTCGTGGAGTCCCATTCGGGAGGTGACCCTTTTATTCGCGGTTATTTTTGTGACGATCATTCCTGTGAATCTGATGCTCCAAGCTGGTCTGTCAGGACCGCTTCACCAAGTTCTAAGCCTAACGCATGGATCATCCCCTGCTTTAATTTATTTTTGGTTAACTGGTCTTTTTTCAGCCTTTTTAGACAATGCGCCCACATATTTATTGTTTTTCAAAATGGCAGGGGGCGATGCACAAAACCTTATGACATCTCAGGCACCCTTATTAATGGCGATATCTCTAGGCTCAGTTTTTATGGGCGCCATCACTTATATTGGGAATGCCCCCAATCTTATGGTTCGCACCCTTGCTAAACAAAGTGGTATTGCTATGCCTGGATTTCTTGGTTATATGGTTTGGTCATGTGTTATTTTATTACCCCTCTTTTTAGGAGTTAGCTTATGGATGTTCTTTTAGACGTTGGAAGTCAGGCCCCGGATTTCAGCTTAATGGCTGATAACGGCGACCATGTAACCTTATCCCAGCTTAAAGGGGAAAAAATTATTTTATATTTCTACCCAAAGGACGATACGTCGGGATGCACTCAGCAGGCCTGCGATTTTAGGGACCATCAGGCGGAATTTGCAGCCAAAGGGGCGGTCATTTTGGGCATATCTCGCGACAGCAACGCCAGTCACCAGAAGTTTAAATCCAAGCACACTTTAAATTTCCCCTTATTAACAGATGAGGATGGTAAGGTATGCGAGGCTTATGGGGTCTGGAAGGAGAAATCGATGTATGGCAAAACGTACTTTGGTATTGATCGATCGACCTTTTTGATCGACGAGAATTTGTGCATTCAAAAGATTTGGCGAAAGGTCAAAGTGACAGACCATTTTCAAGAAGTTTTGAAAGCGTTGTAAGAAACAATGGGGGCGACCAGAACCCCCATCCTAGCAAGCTAAATCAAGTCGTCACTTTCGTTGGAATTGAAGTTTCTGCATTCGCAGCCTGAGTGGTTGTGGTTTCCTCTATAGTTGTTTCTGCAAGAACTGTGTATTGAAGCGAAAGACCTGCAGGAAATCTTATGGGAAGAGATTGCAAGGGATTGATTAACCCTTGTGCTTCGTATGATTGCTTGTTCAACAGCATATTAAAACCATCGGGGCGAGCTTGCCAATTTCCTAACAAGGGGTGATTACCCACAACAAAATATCTTTGTTCTGACGGTTTTTTCACTTTGTACTGAAAACCCACTTTAAAACTCTTTTGGTCTGTTGAGTCTTGCAAATATAAAAACGCCGCATTTCTGGCGGGAACAGTAAGGGTTAGGCCAGGAATGATGTAGGGGGTTTCCGAGCTATCTTTGTAATTGCCATTGGGAATATAAAAGGGGAGGTGAGCGTTGTCTCGAAGATCAGTTGGGGTTACGGTATAGTTTGCGGTTCCTTTGTTGATAACGGCAAAACCATATTGGCGTCCTATCAGCAGGACATCATCACTCAAGGCCTTTGTATATTCGTGGGGCGCGTTCTTTTCGTCCATGCGAGCTCGAAAGTGGAGACTTCGCGAGATTAAACCGGATGTGTCCTTCTCGTCTTCGAAACGTAAGATAATGGGAGAACCATCTCGTCTGGCTAATAAATACGAGATCGCCAGCTGGGAGTTTAGAATATTCTGGGGGTTTTGACGGCTTGTATGCAGTTCGTCAGCATCTTTGGGGTCGTCAATTGGATAAAACTTAGAAATTTCTCCCGTCGCGACACCTGGATATGTGTCATGTGTGACTGAAAAAGTAACCGTTGGAACATTTCCCATAGCATTTGGAATGACAAGTGTTTTCATCGATTGACCCAAAGCAAAAGAGTCTGTGATGGTGCCCATCATCACGAAGTCTCCCAGTGGAGCAAGCGCAAGATAGGGATCTAAGGAGCTATAATTTGTATCCCAAACCTCTCCATAGCCGCACATAGAAAAGTCTTTAATTTCAGTTTTTAAAGTTTTGAGAATCGTTTGAAATTCATCTGAAGCAATATGCCTCATCGCATCGAAACGAAAACCTGTAATTCCAAGGTTATGAAGTAGCTTTAAATAACCAACGATCATTTTTTGCACTATGGGATTGCCCGTATTAAGGTCTGGCCCCCAATCCCATGTATCCTGACCAAGCTTAAATTCTGGACCAGGGTTTGCATGGAAGAAATCGTCGGGAAAATTTAAGCCAGACAATGCAAAAGTATTGGCACTGGCATTATAAGCAATAGGGTGAAAGTCTGAAATTACCATGTCTTTAACCTCTTTAGAGGGGCCCCCATGATCAAAAGCAGCATGATTCAAAACGGCATCAGCAATAATTCCAAGCCCCACTTTCTTGGCAGCTTCGATAAGGGTTTTCAAATCTGTAAGCGAACCATAACGACCATTCCCTACGTGATATCCAATGACGCTGCCATCACTTAAGGTTATGCCATATTGTGAACGCAAATCCGCGCCTGGTTTCTCTAAAACTGCAGAAAGCTCTTGCTTGTAAGCATTGCCTAGGACACAGACATAAGGCTGATAGGCCAGATACCATATATCCCCTTCGTTTGCTGTTGAATGACTGAGGGTTGAGTGAGAGGGTTTTGATAATTGCGGTGGTGATATTTGCACATGAGTGTAACCTCTGGCTTTAATACCCCCTAGTCGTTTGATGATCGGGGTCATATCCTCGTCATCAAAGGTTTTCTTTCTGTCTATTTCCTGACAATAAGGAAGATCAAACGCATGGTAAATCCTTTGAAACTTTTGTGTTCGGTCAAAACAAAAAGATGGGCCATCTAAGGTCGCCAAATTGCTTGCGTCCACTGAAAATGGAGACGTTAAGAGAGCAAGCAATAATAAATTTTTTATGTTGTTATTTTTCACAAATTTTCTCCTTGGTGTTCCTTTGGTAGTCGTCATTAGAATCGATACATGAATGACATCTGGAACCGTTTTGCGATGCCGTTTTGACCATTGATTGTTGTTCGTCTTGCATGGGTATATTCCACACCCATCTCTAAAGCCGCTCTTGGTTTATACAGTAAGTTAACGGTGACTTGTTGAATGCGGCGGTTGACGAAGGCAACGTCGTTAGAATATTGGCCAATTCCATCCGTTGCCAAGCTGTCGTAAAGGGCAGTCTTTCGACCTTGGGCGAGCGTTCTCAAAAAGCGTGCATTATTCACTTGGCTGACGCCGGCGATAAAGTTAGACCGCAGATGATCTGTCCAGTAGTGTTCATACCCTAGAATGATACCTTGCCCGAATTGAACGGCATGGTTCTTTGTGGTGGCGTCATAGGCCAAAGCTTGACAGGGCAAGTCAAAGATATAATGTCCAATACCTCTGCCCGCGCTGTAGTTAAAGAAGATAGAATTAGAATTTGTTACAAATAACCGTGTGGATACACCCAAGCCCCAACCGACATCTTTGATGCTTGTTGTCTTATCAGGGCGAATCATGAAATAACGAGCTAACCCACGGAAAGCAATGTGACCAACCCCTTTCTTTTCAAACCGCAGTTGCGTTACAAAATTTGGTAAAGGTGAGATGCCACGGCTTTTGGGAACAACGCGTGTGTCATTTTCTAATTGTGTGACAACAGGAACGTTCTGATTTGTGAAAGAACCTGATGGGCCATTTGTTGTGAGATTTTGACGACCATTATATTGCAGATAATCTGTCGTTGCGGCTTCTGCGGCAATCATTAAACGGCTGGACCCATTTTCAGGCACTAAGAAAGGATTGTACCAAGTATAACGAACCATGGGCAACCGAATCTGGCTGTGGCCGGTGACGCCGTTATGAATAAGCGTATAACCGTTTGCTTCGCGATCCGAAAAGGTTGTGGCAGTTTGACCAAACAAGAAGCCACTTGTTTCTACGTAAACTTCTCTTAACCGGAAGCAAATGCTGTTCAAGGAGATATAATGACGCGTGGTTTGGTTTCCGTCACCAAAATAGTTGTTGGCAGCAAAGTCGCCTTCTAGGAATGTCTTAATTTCACCAATTCTTGTTTCGCTGATGGTTGAAATATTTAAGTTGCTTTGGCGAACAATAAATTTTGTATTGCCATTCATGCGCGAAGCAATAGAGCTCTTTGGAGCAATTGTTGGGGCCTCAAAAGGATCGCCGCTTGGAGCCGTCATATCATGGTAGCCATCAAATTTAACCATGCCACCTATCAACACCCACGTGTTGTTATTGGGCACTTTCCATCCTTTGCTAATTTCAATGCGGTGATTATCTTTAGGCACGTTGTCCCAGGGGTTGTTGCCCTTTTCCCACTCGATATCTGTTTGCGAAACTTGTTCACATGATGTCATGTGACCATTTGCAGAGGTTGATCGTGCGTGTCCCAGTTGAGTGAATAAACTTGTTAGGCACAAAACTGGAATGAAGGCGTTCAGAAGACGAATGGCAGGTCTGGCCATAAAAAGATTCCTTTCAGAATTTCATAGAGTACGAGAGTCCTTAATGAATAGAATAGCTCAATTTAAGGAAAAATAAAGAAAAATTTTATGTATTTTTAACATAATTTTAACTTTAATAAATAATTAATTTTTAATATCCAATTAGGATACGGTTGAAATAGTTAATTTTTCGTTAATTTTTCATATAAAATAAGGAAGCGCACAAAAAAACTTTTGCTACAGAACTTTTCTCCTTTTATGGTGAACGTATTAGCGACATCTATTGAGAAGTTTAAGAATGAGTGCGTTTGATCTGGTAATCGTCGGTAGTGGCCCAGCAGGTTATGTAAGTGCCATCCGAGCAAGCCAATTAGGGTTCAAAACAGCGGTCGTTGAGCGCGACCAACTGGGTGGAATCTGCCTAAATTGGGGATGTATTCCAACCAAAGCGTTGTTGAGAAGCGCCGAAATTAAACATCTTATTGATCATGCCCAAGATTTTGGGTTCAAAATTGATACGTATCAAGTTGATCTCAATAAAATTGTCGAGCGGTCTCGCCGCGTTGCGAATCAATTGGCGGGTGGTATTCATCACCTGTTAAAGAAAAATAAGGTCACCGTCTTTAAGGGGTATGCTCAGTTAGAAAAACCAGGTTTACTGCAGATCAAAGCTGAGGATGGCAAGGTTGAAACCATCACGGCTGACCATATTATTTTAGCAACAGGGGCTAGAGCGCGTTTATTGCCTAATATGCCAACCGATCATCCACTGGTATGGACGGCGAAGCAGGCAATGGTCCCAAGCTTTTTACCCAAGTCATTATTGATTGTTGGCTCAGGGGCGATTGGCATAGAATTTGCCAGTTTTTATCGCACCATGGGCAGTGAGGTTACGGTGGTTGAAATGCAAGATCGCATTCTTCCCCAAGAGGACGAGGAAATTTCAGCCCTAGCGCAAAAGTCCTTTGAAAAACAGGGGATGCAGTTTCTTTTAAAGACCACCGTATCAAATTTAGATGCCGGAGAAAAAACTGTTAAGGCGGTTCTTGAATCGGCTGATAAGCCTAAGAAAACCATCGAAGTTGACGCCGTTATTGTGGCCATTGGCGTGGTGGGGAATACGGAAAACCTGGGGCTTGAGCATACAAAAGTTAAAGTTGACCGAGGGCAAATAGAAGTTGATCAGTGGAGCGCCACGGCTGAACCCGGCATTTATTCTATTGGTGACGTGGCAGGAGCCCCTTGGTTGGCCCATAAGGCGTCTCATCAAGGCATCATCTGTGTAGAAAAAATTGCTAAGCTTGATCATGTTCACCCCCTAAAAGTGAATAATATTCCCGGTTGCACGTACAGCTTGCCCCAAATCGCCAGCATTGGATTGACAGAGGCGAAGGCGAAGGCCGAGGGTTTTGATGTAAAAGTCGGGCGTTTCCCGTTTATGGGGAACGGAAAGGCGATTGCCATGGGGGAGGCGGAAGGCTTAGTGAAAACTATTTTTGACGCCAATACCGGTGAGTTCTTAGGTGCCCATATGATTGGAGCCGAGGTGACAGAGTTGATTCAAGGATTTGCGCTGGCTAAAAGCCTGGAGACCACGGAAGCGGAAATGATGCATACCATTTTTCCGCACCCCACCTTGTCGGAAATGATGCATGAATCTGTTTTGGACGCGTATGGACGCGTGATTCATTTTTAGGTAGAGTGGGTGCGCATTCGGCTGAAGTAGCTCAGCTGGTAGAGCAACTGATTCGTAATCAGTAGGTCCCAGGTTCGATTGCTGTCTTCAGCAATGATGCCCTAGGTTCTACAAATACAGTATTCCTGGGTTGATAGGGGACTCAAGTAACCCATTCGATAAATAAAACCGCCTAGCAGGTTGGGATAAGGCGTGCACCAACAGGGCAGAAACACCAGCAATTTTTGAAGCCTGCAGGGAACGCTGAACAGCATTGCGTAGCAAAGCTCTGCCAATGCCTTGATTATGATAAGCCTTATGAACGGCCACTCGGCTCAAGACCAAAACGGGGATTGGGTCAACCTCTTTACGTTGTTCCTTTGGCGCTTGCGTATGTCCAATTGCTCCCGTCGCCAGGCAATAATAGCCTAAAACTCTTTGGTCATCGGCTACCACGTAGGTGCGTGCGCGTTTTGCAAGTTGATCTCTGAAGGCGACCTTTTTCAGGTATTCATTGAGGGAAGGAACTCCACAGTCGAATCGGGAAATCCTATGTTCTTCAGTGATGGGCGCGGGCGGGGATAAACGCGTGTTCATTCCCATATGGTCACTCCCAAGGGGCTTTCGTTTGAATCAGGCGGTTCAGTCGTTCAGTGGGCTCAAGCGGATTGTCCAGCATGGTTTGCAGTTTGGCGAAATCCTTGGTATCAAGGGAAAAATACGTCTGCTCAAGCAAGATGATTTCCGCCTCGCGACACGACGCCTCCAACATAAAGTCTGATCGGCTGCGGCCAAGTCGTTCAGCTGCTTGGTCAATAAGGTCTCGCTGATGAGCCTTTGCGCGGATACTGATGGCAACAGGTTCCTGGGGTTTTTTATATGTCATAAGCGTCTTTATGTGTTCAATTTAAATTACAAGTTACACTTTTGTATATCTTTTTCAAACACAAAAATTAAAAATTGTATACAAATGACATACAAACGACATGCAAATTCCTTCACATTTCCAATCTATAGGTTATTCAATGGGCTCGTTAAAAAAGCAACCATTTGATTATTCCTAGCTTCTATGCTCTAAGTATCCTTATTGAGTTTTTTAATAGAAGATATTATAAAATGAATGAAATTAAAGAGGTTAGTCAGTCAGTAAAAGATCTTTCTCTCCATGGCGATTGCACTGACATCTCCTCAGCCTAGTTTTTAAAATTACGGTTTCTGCTATTTCCCAAACTTTTGTAG
>NZ_SCFB01000004.1:0-105000 GCF_004210305.1 Candidatus Finniella inopinata
TAACAATCATCAAAACTTAGGGAAGGAAACTCTCTTAAATACTCCTCAATTCTGTCCAGTCCAAAGGGTGCACCGCAGTGCACCCATTCTTCCTGCATTACCTGTTTGCAAAGACTCAATAGATTGTTTTAATTCCACCCCTCGCTTGCTTAAAGTTTCGACCACTTCAGTGGGAGATAATAGCTTTTCTGCTGTCGGTGCGGGGACAGAACTAAGTGCTACTAGTGGTGCGGAAGCAGAACTTACGCGTTCCATCGCCTCCGCTTTAGGATCAACTGGGCTTGAAGGCGAACTGTAGCAATGGGTGATCATCATAGAAGAGCAGGCTAGGATCAGACTTAATGACAAGATGTAATTTTTCATACGAACTCCAAAAAAGCGAAAGACAACGTTAATACTTAATAAGTAAGATTCTAAATACGTTTTATAATATTTCTATCTCACAATCTGCTTCTTTATTATAAAGGTCAACTTTAGTGTTTTGCAAGTAGCGACATTCAAGCACCAATGCAAACGGGTTTTTATACCCCAACAATCTCAAGTGTTTTAAAGATTTGTTAACCCTTATTCTGATATACCATAATAGTAAGTTCAGTCACCAGGAGCCACAAGTCAATGATGTCATCTACTTTAAAAGGAAAGAAGGGACTGATTGTTGGGATTGCAAATGAGCAGTCCATTGCATGGGGATGCGCACAGGCGTTTCATGCGGCAGGTGCAGAGCTTGCTATTACATACCTGAATGATAAGACAGAACATTTTGTGCGGCCTTTAGCAGAAAAAGTCCAAGCCCGCATCATCCTACCGCTGGATGTGCAAAATGAAAACCAAATGAGCGAGCTGTTCCAAGCGATTGAAGAAACGTGGGATAACTTAGATTTTGTCCTTCACGCTGTTGCCTATGCACCCCAAAAAGATTTGCACGGAAGAGTTATTGACTGTTCAGTATCTGGTTTTTTAACAGCAATGGATATCTCTTGTCATTCTCTTTTGCGCCTGGCAAAAGGCGCAGAACCTTTGATGAAAAAAGGCGGCTGCATTTTGACGGCAAGTTATTACGGTGGAGAAAAAGTTGTTGAAAATTACGGCATCATGGGCCCCGTCAAGGCCGCTTTGGAATCAAGCGTTCGGTATCTGGCAGCTGAATTAGGTTGGAAAGGGATACGGGTCAACGCATTATCACCTGGCCCTATTGCAACCAGGGCCGCCAGTGGGATCTCTGACTTTGCAGACCTAATGGAGGCGGCTTGTTTACGATCACCTGGTTGTGAAACCGTTTCCATTGATTCCGTTGGTGCCTATGCGCGTTTTCTGGTGTCTGATGAAGCCCGATTTGTAACGGGATCCACAGTCTATATAGATGCCGGATATAACATCATGGCGGGTTAAAATCATGGTCGAGGATTTTATTGAAAATAAAACTTTCGATGAAATTAAGGTTGGGGATTCAGCTTCCGTTCAACACATCTTAACCTTTAAGGATATTCAACTATTTGCTGTTATGTCAGGCGACGTGAATCCAGCGCACCTGGACCGAAGGTACGCCGAAAGCGATATGTTTCACAAAATTATCGCCCACGGTATGTGGACGGGTTCGCTGATCTCAACAGTTTTGGGTACCCAGCTACCGGGCCCCGGCACCATTTATCTGGAACAAACATTTCATTTTTCAAAGCCGGTGGGTATTGGAGATACTGTGACTGCTAAAGTTACGGTCACTTCAAAGGATGGCAAGGGAAAAATTGTCGAGTTAGACTGTGTATGCATCAATCAAGACGGAAAAGAAGTCATGAAAGGTGTTGCAAAAGTTTTGGCACCCCTGGAAAAAGTTAAGATGCCAAGAATTACTCTTCCTAAAGTTCACTTTGAGAAAAGCCAGCGCCCCAATCACGCCCGTATTATGGGTCTGGCAAAAGGCCTGGAGCCGTTAATCACAGCTGTCGTACACCCAGTTAGATAGACTCTCCTTGCAGGGAGCCGTAGCAGCGCATCAAGCAAACCTTATCAAAGCAATCCTTGTTGGACCGGAAGAGCGGATTAAGATGGTTGCAAAGGAAGAAAAAATAGATATTTCTGGCCTGATGATCATCCCAACACTCCACAGTCACGCCGCGGCTGATGCAGCCGTTCAACTTCTTAACGAAGGTGGGGCAGAAGCCATTATGAAAGGGGCTATCCATACGGATGAACTACTTCATCCTATTATGGATAAGATAACAGGACTTAGAACAGCCAGAAGAATCAGCCACATTTCTGTCCTTGATACGTCCGCTTACCCCCGTTCTCTTTTTGTCACCGATGCTGCCGTCAACATTTTTCCAAGCTTGTCTGACAAAAAAGACATCATTCAAAATGCGATTGATTTATTCCATGCCGTAGAGCAGAGAACACCCCGGGTTGCGATTTTATCGGCGGCTGAGACTGTTAATGAAAATATACCGTCGACCCTGGACGCAACAGCCCTTTGTAAAATGGCAGAAAGACAACAAATCCAAGGAGCGCTTTTAGATGGCCCCTTGTCCTTTGACACCGCCCTTTCAGTAGAGGCCGCATGCCTCAAACATCTTCATTCTCAGGTTGCAGGAAGAGCAGATATTCTGATTGTGCCTGACCTAGAGTCCGGCAATATGATTTTAAAGCAATTCACTCTTCTTTCAAAGGCCACCATGGCTGGAATTGTTATGGGGGCTAAGGTCCCTATCATTTTGACAAGTCGTTCTAGTGATATCTTTTCCCGCCAAGCTTCCTGCGCGCTGGCGCTTTTATGGGCCAGAAATTCTTCAAAGAGGTAAGCTGTTGTCAGTCTGGACATAAGGCATAGCCAATGTGGCGGATAGTTTGCAGGGTTCGAGGCTGGCGCGGGTCATCACCAATTTTCTTGCGCAATCGGGTTATTTGGACATCAACGGTGCGTTCGCTAACCCGATGTCCCATCCGTTGGGCTAGCTCTTCTCGGGAGAAAGGTTGACGGGGGCTTTGCGCCAAGGTTTTTAACAAGATAAGCTCTGTCGATGTTAAATGAATAATTTCAGAATTATGACGTAATTGGCCTGTCTGTATACTAAACCGATACTCTCCAAAGAAAACAAACGGTATAATCGGCTTTTCTTGTTTGCGTCGTAATAAAACTTTAATGCGTGCTAATAATTCAGCAGGCTCAAACGGTTTGGTTAAGTAGTCATCAGCACCTGAATCGAAGCCAGATAATTTATCATGCAGCTGGTCGCGCGCGGTTAAAAGCAAAATGGGCGTCTCGTCATTTTTACGCAAACTTTGGGTTAATTCTAGGCCTGATTCTCCTGGCATCATAATATCGATAATCAACACATCAAAGGACTGGGAAGCCATGTAAGACCTGGCCTCGGCAGCATTCGATGCGGCCTGAACCCTTAAATCATTTGATGTTAAAAATTGCACCAAAAGGGAACGCAATCGCTGGTCATCATCCACCACCAATAAATTCGGTAAGTTTTTCGTAGATTCAAACACCTAAACCCTCCCAAAAATTGACAGCAGCATTTATGTCGTACAACTGTTCTAAGGAGGCGAACCCAGTGGGTGAAGTGACGTTGACTTCAGTTAGGTAATTCCCAATCACATCTAGTCCAACCAAATATAATCCCCATTGTTTTAAAAACGGTGCTAAAGCTTCACAAATCTCATGATCTCGGGTGTTCAAGTCCACGGGTACTGCGGTCCCGCCCACCCTTAAATTGCTACGCACTTGGTTGGTTTGTGGCTGTCTTAAAAAGGCCCCAACGGGCAGACCATTTACCAAAATAATCCTTTTATCGCCCTGTTTAACTTGGGGTAAATATTTTTGCAGCATAAACCCCTCTGGATAAAGGGTTGTATACAATTCTAAGACGGCCTGAATATTAGGATCTTGATCATGCAAATACACAATCCCCCTTCCCCCATACTCGTATAAGGGTTTTAGAATGACCTGCTGATGAGCGTTGATGAAGTCTGTCGCTTTCTGATGATCCACTGTCACCAGAGTCGGCGGAATAAAATCAGGAAAACCCAATATAAACAGTTTTTCACTGACGATTCTAAGTCCTTTTGGATCATTAATTACTTGAACCGAGGGTGGCAGGTGATCTAATAGAAATGTCTTGGTAAGATACGATTTATCAAAAGGTGGGTTTTGGCGAATTAAAACAAAATCAGCTGATTTTAGGTCCAATGTTTCTGTTTCTTGTGTGACAAGGGCACCATCTTTATTAAACTGAAAAAGAGATCCCCTAGCCAATAAACGGCCTTGGTCATACGTCAAATCATTCGGCGTATAGGCAAACAGCTTGCCCCCCCTTTTTTGCCCCTCTCGCCCAATCTTTAAAGTTGTATCACTTTTAAGGTCAAGGATGTTTAGTGGGTCAGCCTGAATGGCAATCATTGCGTTCATTTTTTGTCTAACGACTGCTTGTATGAATTGAGACATTTTATATCACTTTTAACTGCGGATTGTGATAAAAACTTATGGCTATTTTTTTAAATTACGATTAGGTTTCTCTTAATGTAAAAATGCCCCCAATGCGAAATTGATCATGTCTTCTAACAAACAGCCGCGCACATCTTTAAGTACTGAAACCTGGGAAAAACTTCGTTCTTTAAAGGGAGCACTGTCTTCTTCCCCCACAGAGGATCAAGAGCTACCAAGATCTCCAGACTCCAGAAAAGATGAACCAAAAGTAATAAACAAATCTGAGGAGCAAAAATCTGCCCTTCCCCAGGACTTGAAAAAAACTTGGATAGACCGTCGCAAAGAGCATGAAATGGTTATTGCCTGGTTAAGTTCAACCTTTCCCGAGGCTTTCAACTTTAAAAATCCAAAGCCTTTAAAAGTCAGCATTACCAAGGATATTTATGATCACTTGCCCGATGATGGAACCATCTCAAAAGTAAAACTAAGATCAGCCCTTAAATACTATACTCATTCAACCTATTATCTAAAAGCCTTGGCTGAATCTGAAGATCGTGTTGATTTATCGGGTGCATCTGTTGAGCCCATTGATGCTTCCCATAAGGAATTCACTCAGAAAATTCTAACCCAGCGCACTGAGCGGAAAAAAGACTTTGTCAAAAAGAGAAAGCCGTTTAAGGGGGGCGTTAAGAAGGAAATTAACAGTCCGAAATAGGAAAGGTCTCAAACGAACAGCTCACCTAAAAATCTTATAAATAAGGAACAAAGAGACCAACCCCAACAACCCCGTGTTCTCGGGTTCCCATGCGGCAGGTCTCCTTCTCTAATAAACTAATGTTGAGATGCTGCTCTTGCTGCCGTTATTTCTGCAGCCATATCCCTTGCCTGTTCGGCTTCCGTCGGCCATTTATCTCCAAAAGAATTTGCAGCTTGTAACAATATCGCCGGATCAAATCTATTCAAATAGTCTGAACCTTCTTTTTTGTAGCAAGATGCCCATGACCCATAATCTTTTGGATCATTCTCTAAGACATACTTTGTAGAATAAAGAGTAGCAGCTACACCAAAACGATGCCGTGCCAGAGCGTCGTCACCTGCCTGTTTGTAAGATGATGCAGCCCAAGAAAACATGGCAGCCGCATGTCCCAAAACCTCGTTATTTTTTGTTGTCTTGTAGTCTTTATCATAACATTCGGCTGCATTATCATAGTGTTGTGCAGCTTGCCTGTGATTTCCACCCCCACTAGAAGTTTGCCCAAGATTTCTATGCCCTTCTGCTTCTGAAATTAGAGATGTCGTAGCCTGATCTGACGCTAAAATCATATTAGGAGAAATGCTACAGAATCCTAAGATGAGGCCGGCTGTATAAAAAACATGTTTCATATGTAAACTCCATAATTATTTGTTGAACCAAGGGCATTGGATCATACAAACATAAATTACTCAATTAGGAATTAGCGCATAAAAACGTCGATCTGTTGGACGAAATTCACCTATATAAAAATTATTTTGCTCTCAACTTACTAATTGGCCAGGTATAAAGCCAATAACACCAGCGTTCCCATTTGTTGACTTTATATCGGTGCATAAAGGGCAGGACAGAATAATGCTCCCCTTGTGGATGACGATGATGCCAAAAAAGGACGCGCATTTTGCTCATGTCTGCCAGGGGCAAAATATACTTCCCCTGGGGTTCCTTTGCATACAATGTGCTGAGGATGGATTCATCATGATGGTGGTGAACAAAACCGGGACACGGCGCCAGCGTCGACTTTTCTTGGGGCGTCCCCTGATGCAAGGTTTCATGTTCTAAAACGCAAACGGGATCTTGACACCAATCCAACCATTTTTTAACAAAGGCTCTAGCCGCTGGCGTATTGCGATAAACTGAAATACCAGCCCAGATGTGAGGTGACTGGTAACAGGATTCAGTGTCACAATTCATGCGTTGCAGCGTTTCGCGTTGCGTAATCATGCCGCAATTTGTCCCTAGATCATCATGTTTGATCAAGATAATGTCATGGTCATGCGCCAGATTAATCAAAGGTGTCAAAGCTGCCGTCGCCACAAAGCCAGAATCAAGATAGATAACGATCGAATTCAAAGGAACAGTTTCCAACGTTCGTAAAATGACCCACGGCTTCCAGATCCAATAACCAGCACCACGGCTATAGCTAAAGATCTTAGCATTCCGTTTAATAAAGTCGGCATCTAAATGGTGTTTTCGATAGCTTAAGGTGAAGTCCACTCCCCTGTTAATGACAGAGCGGGCCAGGGCATTTTGGTTGCGCAGAAAAACCTCTGGCCCATCGGCGTAAGAGACCACATAGACAAAGGGTTTTGAGCCATCCTTTGTTTTTGGGGCATCATAGATGGCTTCCAAAGAAAGATCGTGGGTGTAAAGGGTATGGGCAATCGCGTACACCCAAGCCAGCACCAATACAGCGGCTGCCCAACAAAGGATTTTACGAAAAATAAGTAACATAGTTTTTTCTGTTTTCTGAAAGTGTTATATCTCTATAGCATGTGATGGGGGGAGAGTTTTTAAATGTTTGATGTGGCCTGGACGGAATATTTGTTGGTTGTTGTTGTGGCCTTGGTGTTGCTGGGACCAAAGGAGCTTCCCGTTGTTCTAAGGACACTAGGTCGCTGGGTTGCCAAGGCTCGGCAGATGACAAACAGCTTGGAACAGCAGCTCCACAGTTTAGATGATCCCCGGCCTGCGTCGGCCCTGGAAGAACCGAAAAAAGCTATTTTCACCTACCAACGGGTCTTTTTTAAGCAGCACCATACATCTTCAAGGACGTTTCAACGGGTGAATCCCTACCCTAACCCGTGGTTATAGATCCCCCAAAATGAGGGACCTACCCCCCTTAAAGATGTCTATTTAAGAACAGCCACTGGTGGCCCCACACGTATTACACTTTAGGCAGGTGCCGTTACGCACCATGGTAAAGTTTCCACAATCCCCGCACGCATCCCCTTGATAGCCTTGCAGTTTGGCTTGACTAACTCGGTCAGTGTCATTGCGTTTTTTAACTTTGGCGCTGGCCACGGCGTAGCTAACAATTTTACCATGGGTCCCGGTTGCTAGGACTACGTCTTCTTCTTCCTCTTCCTGAGATTGAAGCTCTGACGTTTCCCCTTCCCCTGATTTTTGCGACTCGGTCAACAAAACAGGATAATCAGACAACGTTCCAATCGTGTCTGGTGACAGGTCAGCCGGCTGGACGTGCGCCAAATCGTGGCGTCCCATATAGGTGATCGCCAGTTCCCGGAAAATATAATCCAGGATAGAGGTGGCCATGCGGATGGTGTCATTTCCTTCAACCAAACCAGATGGATCAAATCGGGTAAAGGTAAAGGCTTCCACATATTCCTCTAACGGCACGCCATACTGCAGACCAATGGAAATGGCCATGGCAAAATTGTGCATCAGGGATCGGAACGATGCGCCTTCTTTGTGCATATCCACAAAGATTTCGCCCAAGGTACCATCCTCGTAATTACCGGTACGTAAATAGATTTTATGCCCCCCGACGGCCGCTTTTTGCGTATAGCCCCCTCGGCGGTTTGGCAACTTGCGACGGTGCGAATGATGAATCACGCGTTCAACGACTCTTTCCACAATTTTTTCAGCCACAACCTGAACTTTTTCCGTTTGTGACAATTCCGAAATATCCTCGTCATCCAAAACCGCCGAATTTAACGGTTGCGATAATTTAGACCCATCCCGGTACAATGCGTTGGCCTTAATTCCCAAACGCCAAGACAGTAAATATGCCTCCTTACAGTCTTCAAGCGTCGCATTATTTGGCATATTGACGGTCTTCGAAATGGCGCCCGATATGAAGGGTTGAACCGCTGCCATCATTTCGATATGGCTTTGAATCGACAAAAACCGCTTGCCAATACGCCCACACGGGTTTGCGCAATCAAATACAGGAAGATGCTCGTCCTTTAGATAAGGCGCCCCTTCCAAGGTCATTGTGCCGCAACAATAGGCGTTCGCAGCCTCTATATCATTTTTGGTGAATCCCAAAGCCGTCAGCATATCAAACGCGGGGTCGTTCAATTGGTCTTCGGTAAAGCCCAGGGTTTTCTTGCAGAAATCCTCCCCTAAGTTCCACTTATTGAAAACAAATTTAATGTCAAAAGCCCCAGCCAAACTTCCCTTGATTTTGTCCAAGACAGCGTCTGTAAACCCTTTTTCTTTCAATGCCTTCAGGGAAAGAACAGTGTCGCCCTCTAACGTCCCATGACCCACCGCATATTGATCCATCTCTAGGATTTGTTCATCCGTATAGCCCAAGGTTTTTAAGGCCTTTGGCGCCATTTGGTTAATAATTTTGAAATACCCACCGCCAGCCAATTTTTTGAATTTAACCAAGGCAAAGTCAGGTTCCACACCGGTGGTGTCGCAATCCATAACCAAACCAATCGTACCGGTTGGCGCAATCACTGTTGTCTGGGCATTTCGATAACCATACTTTTCACCCAAACTCAAAGCCTCGTCCCATGCTTGTTTTGCCGCTTGTGCGACATCTGCCAATGGGCAATCTTTGCCTTTTAAGGCCACGGGCAAAATGGATAATTTCTCATAGCCTTTCGCCTCGCCATGGGCTGCCCGTTTGTGGTTTCGCATGACACGCAGCATATCGTCTTTATTCTTGGCATAGCCTGGGAAAGTACCTAGCTCTTTAGCTATTTTAGCAGACGTCGCGTAAGAAACACCCGTCAAAATCGCCGCCAAGGCTCCTCCCAACGCGCGTCCTTGGGCACTGTCATAGGGAATGCCCATTTGCATTAGCAAACCACCCAAGTTGGCATAGCCCAAGCCCAAGGTACGGTATTCATAAGATAGCTGAGCGATCTCTTTCGAAGGGAACTGCGCCATGGCAACGGAAATTTCCAAAACCATTGTCCACAGCGAGATCCCATGCTGGTACAGGGCCACATCAAATTTTTGATCGGCAAAGAATGTTGCCAAGTTCAAAGATGCTAAATTACACGCCGTATCGTTCAGGAACATATATTCAGAACAGGGGTTAGAGGCGGTAATCCTGCCGCTTTGTGGGCACGTATGCCATTCATTGATGGTGGTATCAAACTGTACGCCGGGGTCTGCGCAAGCCCAGGCAGCATACCCAATCTGATCCCACAGCTGGCGAGCCTTCAACGTTTTCATCACCCGTTTGTCGGTGCGCGCAGTTAAATGCCAGTCTTTATCCTCTACGACGGCCTTTAGGAATTCATTATTTAAACGGACAGAGTTATTAGAGTTTTGACCTGATACAGTCGCGTAAGCCTCGGAATTCCAGTCAGTATCATAAACGGGCAGATCAATATCTGTATGTCCCAGTTCAGCCAACTGAAGGGTCCGACGAATCGCATTGTCAGGCACCAAAGATTGACGGGCCGCATGAATCGCCTTTTTTAAGGGGGCATTCTTTTTTGGGTCAAAACGTTGGTCATCGGCCAAATCGCTGTTCAGGCAAGCCTGTAGCATTTCTGTTAAATGGCGCTTGTTTATTTTTGAGCCGGTGACAAGGGCTGCAACCTTCTGCTCCTCTATCACTTTCCAATTGATAAATTCTTCGATGTCGGGGTGATCAATGTCCAAGACGACCATTTTGGCCGCACGGCGCGTTGTACCGCCCGATTTAATGGCACCAGCGGACCGATCGCCAATTTTCAAAAAGCTCATCAAGCCGGAGGATCGCCCTCCCCCTGATAAATTTTCACCAGAGCCCCGCAAATTGGAAAAGTTGGTTCCTGTTCCTGATCCGTACTTGAACAAACGTGCTTCACGCACCCACAGGTCCATAATGCCGCCTTCGTTCACCAAATCATCATCGATGCTTTGAATAAAACAAGCATGGGGTTGCGGCCGTTCATAGGCAGAGCTGGAGGCGACTAATTGTTTGGTATGATCATCCACATAAAAATGCCCCTGGGCTGGCCCGTCAATGCCATAGGCCCAATGCAGACCTGTGTTAAACCATTGCGGGGAATTGGGGGCGCACATTTGTGCTGCCAACATATAGCGCAGTTCATCGTAAAACGCCAAAGCATCTTCTTCGCCGTCAAAGTATTTGCCTTTCCAACCCCAATACGTCCAGGCACCCGCCATACGATCAAAAACCTGTTTGGCAGACCGTTCACCAACAAATGTCGTTCCGGGTTTAGCCACATGACGCGACAACCATTCAGGCACGCCACTTTCTTCGACAATAATCGTCTCAACGGGGATGCCGGCTTTTCGGAAATATTTTTGGGCAATCACATCACACGCCACCTGAGACCACTGGGCAGGAACATCGATATCTTCCTGACCGAAAACAATTGAGCCGTCGGGATTTCGAATCTCGCTACTCGCTTTGCGGAATTCAAGTAAGCTGTAGGGAGACTGCGAAGCCACAGTCCAGCGGCGTTGTATCTTCATGGATAAAGGTTCCTTCTGTTCTAAAGAAATTTCAAATTTTCACTAAATGTAGTAGATTATTTTAGGGTCTTATCTACATCTTGTTATATAGATCACGAAAAAAGATGAAACACAAGTCTTGAAAAGACAAAAAAACGGTGATAGGGGGGATGATTTTTTTCAGGATTTTTTTTGTCCCCGAAATAAGATTTAAAAGAATTATTTACTGTATGTTAATGAATTTAGGTTCATTATAAAAATAAGTTTCATTTTAAATAGTTTAATTATCGTGACTTCAATTATTAAAAATATCACAATGATTTTTTTAAGCGTCTGTACGATAGTTGGGGCACAAGAAATGAGCATGGTCATTGAAGGGGTCGAGCATGGCCGAATCGGCACATGCCCCAGAGGTGAGAATGGGGAAATTCAAGTCTCGGTCCCAGCGGGGGGAACATCATGCCGCTTCATTGCACTTGAAAAGATAAGTAATACGGGGCGCATATCTCAGACCAGTTGGCATATGGCATATCCTGGTTTTAGTTATACCTTTCCGGCGCTTCCTAACGAAAGTTATACAAATATACTGGGCCCATGCGGAGCCAACGTAGTCAATCGTGTCATAGATTCCGATGGGGTTACAATCGCTGGTATTGAAGTAAGCTGGTTGGAAGTGGAATCACCACAAACAGCCAGCACAGGTTGAATTTTTTTATCTGCCAACACTATATTAGTAATACATATTCAATATATTTCTGAAATTTAATAATTAAGTGGTTTTTAAATGAATAAAAAATATATCTCAATATTTATAAGTGTTTTTTTGGCTGAAACACCTAAAGGAGAAGCCGTAACCCTTGAAGGTGTGACGTATGATGTCATTGAGTCAATTGCCAGCAATGTGGGCAAGGGAGCCGTCAAAATAAGTTTAGCCGCAGACGCTAGTGCACCAGGAGCGTGGTTAACGCTTGAGCATTCTGATGGAACCCAAGCAGGGTGGCAACATATCCGTCCTGGCGGCAATTATATCTGGCCCGCACCAAACGGGAGTGCTTATCATCAAGTTATCGCCCCTCACGCCGCCAATGCAGCCTTGTATCCCTCAACAGTAGGTTGGTTGGACGATTATTCTCATAGACAGTCCGTCTCCCCCGGGCAAGATATTTCAGGATTGGGCAGAGTTGCCGGGAATCCAAGTTCGGACCTTTCTCTTCCTACGGGTGCAGTGTACGCCACTCCTTTAAACGGAGAATGGGTACAATTGGATGTTAAGCCACTCGGCAATGGCTTTGATTACATTTGGGCATGGAAATATTATGTTTCAGGCTCCCCTCCAACGCTCAGCCAGATCAGAGGACTGCTCACAATTAGCAATTCATGATAGGATGATGTTTCTTAAGAGTTAAGCCAGGTTTGGCACCCGCCCCTGACCTACTTCTGTCGTATGCACACGCGGCGTATTTTGCGGGGGTCGGCTTCCATAACTTCGAATTCAATGCCCGATGTGGGGTGTCGGATGACTTCGCCCCTTATGGGCACGCGCCCAGCCAATAAAACAACCAGCCCACCCAATGTATCAATATCGTCATCGTGGTCATTTAAGGGCAATTCAACGCCAACAGCCTTGTTCAGCTCTTCCAGGGTTGTCCTGGCATCCGCAAAAATAGTGCCATCGGTGCGGATTTCAATTTGAACCGACGGTGACTGCTCGCGGGCATCTTGGATGTCGCCTATGATCTCTTCAATTAAATTTGAAAATGTAACCAATCCATCAACGCCCCCGTATTCATCAACGACAACAGCAACCTTGCTGCCTGTTTCACGCATTTTTAATAATAAATCCAGGGTGCGCATAGTCGGGGAAATATATAAAACGTTCCGCATCAAAGTCTTAAGGGCCCAAGGTTTTTTACTGATTTGCCAAGCCAAGATATCTTTAACGTGCAGCATGCCCACCACGTTGTCTAAGTTATCTTTATAAATCAGAATTTGCAAAACACCCGTTTTAACGAATTGTTGGATCATATCTTGGGCGCTAATGCCAAGAGGAACAGCGATAATATCAGCACGCGGTAACATCACGTCGTAAGCCGTCAGATCCCGCAAATTTAAGACGTTCCCTAAAAGCTCGCGCTCATTCGATTCAATCGACGGCTCAACTTCGTGAACTTCGTCGATTAATTCCTCAATTGTTTCTCGCAAATTGTTGTCATTGTCATTTTTCTTAAACTTGCGTTTAAAGATTTTAAAAAAGGAGGGTAACGATCGTGGTTCTTCTTTGGTCATAATATTTAGTATAGATGATTTCATTGATAGGGGTTAGCAACACCAAGAGACGATAAAACACTCACCTCAATCGATTCCATCTGTTCAGCTTGCGCATCAAGCTGATGGTCGTAACCGAGTAGATGCAATGTCCCATGGACTGTTAAATGCATTAAATGATTCAGAAAAGGTTTGTTCTGATCCTTGGACTCTTTTAGCACGGTTTCCAAAGATAAAACAATATCCCCCAAAATAAGCGAGGGTTGTTGTTTGCCTAGCAAGCGAAGCTCCTCTGGGGTGAAGGCTGGAAACGACAAAACGTTTGTGGGTGAATCTTCCCCCCGATAAGCATGGTTAAGCTGGCGGCTTTGCTCCTCGTCCGTCAGAAGAATGCTGACTTCACTTTCAAAATTCCACTGGACATAACTTAAACTTCCCCTGACAATTTCCGCTAATTTCTCTTGCCACTCGTCAGGTTGGTACCAGACCAGCCAGGGATCATGATTGATCTCGACCACGACCTCGTGAGCGGGGGTGATAAATGGTAAAGCTTTAGCCACGACTTTCATTCCCCTTTTGATCATATGCATTATAGGCTTTGACAATTTTGGCAACCAAAGGATGGCGCACCACGTCATTATCGTCAAATACAATAAAGGGGATATCACTAACAGCGTGCAGTACCTGCATCGCATGTCTCAACCCTGACATAACACCACCTGGCAAATCAATTTGTGTCAAATCACCATTAACGACCATACGTGAATGCGGGCCCAAGCGGGTGAGCAACATCTTCATCTGCATAGCCGTTGCGTTTTGAGCTTCATCCAAAATAACAAAAGCATGGGATAACGTTCGTCCGCGCATAAACGCTAATGGTGCCACTTCAATGACGCCACTACTTAAATGCTTGATGACCTGTTCTGCCGGCAACAAGTCATGCAGGGCGTCATAGAGAGGGCGCAGATAAGGATCAACCTTTTCTTTCAGATCACCTGGTAGAAATCCCAATCGTTCACCCGCTTCAACCGCTGGCCGCGACAAAATAATGCGGTCAATTTTCCCTTCCAACAACAAGGAAACAGCCTGAGCCACTGCCAAATAGGTTTTTCCGGTTCCAGCGGGCCCAATACCAAAAACCAGTTCGTTAGCTTGCATGGCTTGAACATAATCTGTTTGATGAGGATTCCTTGGAAAGACAATACGACGTTTGGTAACAATCGATATTTCAGAGCCTTGATCCAATAGCATGGAATCTGAGTCATCTGATTGGTTGGCCGTCACCTGACGAATGGTCAATTGCAGGGCGTGATCCAATTCTGAAATTCCAATGGATTGCCGCTTTTTCAACTGTTCATAAAGGTAAAGAACAGCCTTTTCAGCATACACGACTTGTATAGAGTCTCCCTCAAGGGTTATGCAGTTGCCCCTTAGGGACATAATAACACCTAAAGCTTCCTCGATGTATTGAAGATTCCGATCTTGCGGTCCTACCAAAAGGGCAAGAAGATGGTTATCTGAGAATTCTATAACGCGGGATTGTGACGCTGACAGAAAATTAACCTTTCAATAAAAACTTTTTGAACCTAAGCAGCACTGGCAACCGGCTCATTAGAATCAATGATAACGCCCATAAGACTGTTTGCATACCCTTCCTTGACCAAGATATCGACCAAGCTTCCCACAAGACGCTGGGGAGCCACCAAAGGAACGGATTGCATATAAGGCGTTTTCCCTAAGATCTGGCCAGGTATCTTGCCAACACGCTCGAACAAAACAGGTTGTACGGTGCCTACCTTTGTCCTGTTAAAGGCCCATTGCTGTTCGTTCAAGAGGTCTTGCAATTCATAGAGCCGTTCAGTCTTTATGGCCTCAGGTACTTGCTGGTCCATCGATCCCGCAGGCGTACCTGGTCGTATGCTATATTTAAAGGAATAGGCTTGAGCAAAGTTAACTTGCCTAACCAACTCAAGCGTATCTTGGTGATCTTTTTGAGTTTCACCAGGGAAGCCCACAATAAAGTCAGACGAAAAGGCGATATCAGGACGAGCCTTTCGAAGGCGATCTATGATGCCCAGGTAATCTTTTGCTGCATGCTTGCGATTCATCGCTTTTAACAGAGTATCGCTGCCTGTTTGAACCGGTAAATGCAAAAATGGCATTAATTGAGGAATTTGCCCATGTGCATCGATAAGATCCTGATCCATATCACGCGGGTGCGAGGTTGTATACCGAAGCCTTTGAAGCCCTTCAATCGAAGCCAGCTCAAGCAAAAGCCTTCCCAAACCCCACTCCTGGTTCACATTTGGTGCTTGCCCGTGATAGGCGTTCACGTTTTGCCCCAAAAGGGTAATTTCTTTAGACCCCAACTCTACCAGCCGCTTTGCCTCAATCAGAATATCCTTGGCGGGCCTTGAATATTCAGCACCCCTTGTATACGGAACAACGCAAAACGTACAGAATTTATCACAGCCCTCTTGTATCGACAAAAAAGCAGAAGTTGACGTTGATTGAGAGGCGGGTAGGCTGTCAAACTTGCTTTCAATTGGGAAATCTGTGTCAACAATCCCCCTGCCCGCTTTTCCTTTTTTTGAATCTTGTTGACGTGCCACTTGGGCAATCATTTCTGGCAATCGATGATAGGTCTGAGGCCCAAACACCATAGAAACATAGGGTGCCTGGCGAAGGATTTCATCACCCTCTGCCTGGGCGACGCAACCACCAACGGCGATCAACATTTCACCGCCCTGTTGGCGGCGAGTGGTTTGATGCTGTCTTAGACGACCTAAATCGGAATAAACTTTTTGTTCAGCCTTTTCGCGAATGTGGCAAGTATTAAGAATCGAAAGATCCGCCTGGGAGGGGTCATCAGTCAATTGATAGTTCAAAGGCTTCAAAAGATCTTTAATGCGGCCAGAATCATACACGTTCATCTGACAGCCATAAGTTTTTATGTAAAGATTTTTGATCATACTTATTTTACCATTCAGTAAAACATTTGTTTTCAAGTGTTTTGAGTTATTGCCTTGCGGTTCATCACCTGAATCGTCACCCCCGCAGAGGCGGGGGTCCAGTTATTTATGTCCTGGGCTCCCGCCTGCGCGGGAATGACTTCGGAGGTATTAAAATGACGACGGGAAACCCATAAATCATTTGAAAATGTGAAACACTAAGCTATTTGCTTTTGACCATTGTCATTTTGAGAAACAACTTTAAAGGCACGACGTCTGCCGTTTACACCAAGTCCGGTGTTTTTAGCAATCTGGCTACGTCTTTTAGCATAGTTGGGAGAAACCATCGGATAATCTGCACCAAGGCCCCACTTCTCGCGGTATTGGTCTAAAGACATTTTGTAAACCGTATTAAGGTGACGCTTTAACATCTGCAGTTTTTTACCATCTTCTAAACAGACAATATAATCATCAGTCACTGATTCAGAAATTGGCACGGCTGGGTTTTGAGGGGTTTTGCTTTGAAAACCGTTAGGGTCTTTATTCAGCTTGTTCAAAGTCTGATAAGTCTTGCTAATCACGTCCGATATGTCCTCTAAAGAGGTGGCGTGATTAGTAACATACGCAGCTGCAATTTGCACTGTATAATTTAGAAGTTCTTGATGGGTTAATACTTCGCTCATATAAAAAATCCTTGGAAAGACGCTATTTTGTATATTGTTATAGTTGTAGTTGGATCTTTAATCAACCATTATTTATATTTTTTCCAAAATTATCTTCATGCGTGGCAGAAAATCAATCATCTCAGCCAGCTAATTGAAACCCCCACTTAATAATTTTCGACGAATGAGCCTGCACAGCTGTCATTAAAACGACCCCCAACTTACCTTCTTGCAAAGGATAAGAGATCAATTGTTCTGCTCCTGAGCTTGCCAGACGATAAATATGTCCAGGTTGGTCAGCTGAGACTGACGACAGTTTAATTTTTATACTACGCTTTGACTGGTTGATGATTTCCGCCGATCTGTCAAAAATAAACCTAATACCAGCCACCCCTTCTTGGTTAAAAATAATTTTTTCCTGCCCTCTAAAATCATGCGGGTCTGCCGCCAAATAAAATTCTCGTTCATACATCAGGTCAAAACCGCCTTTATGACAGTGAAGTTGAGCCCATAGGTGGTGAGATCCATCTTTGTGGTGCCTGCTGGTCTCTAGCTTCCAACTGTTAGAATCCCCCTCCCCATCTAGCGAAACAATGTTTCCACTAGCATCATGGAATATCAAATCACTGGCGCAAACCAACCCTCGTTGCAAAACACTCCATTCAAAGTCCACCATTCCAAAAGCTTTGTCGGTTGTTTGATCGCCACTGTAGCATGGCTTCGTGTTCAAAATGATCACACCTCCCTTAGAAGTTAACCGTTCATACCCTGTATCAGCGCAGCGTTGCCCCCCCCTGGATCGTGTATCTGACAACGACAACACGCGATCCACCATCGCAGAAGAAAGAAAATGACAAGACAGACGCAGCGCATCCACTTGATTTAATGCTCCTGAAAAATGAGCCAACTCCCCGCTAGTGTGACGAAAAAAACGAACGATAGGTGCTATATGTTGGATGGCTTGTTGAAGAAACTCTGGCTCGCTTACACCGCAACTTCTTAAAACTCCCCTCATGTCAATCAAATCTCTTAACAGAAAAAATTGAATTTTAGGCGATCGGCTGACGTGCCCTCCATCCTCAAACAACTGTCGGCTCAAAAGTTTTTCCAATTCCTTCATATACACAGCCAGCCGGTAAGATGTCTTTTCCAAACAACACGTCGCGAAGATAAGTCCAACAAGGGCCTGAAAATGCTGCCAATCGGTGCGAGTATGAGTTTTATAGTTGTTTTGAAGATATCGATATTGACGATGTAAACTTGTAAAAAATAACCGTTTGAATTCATCATCAGCTGTGGCGCCAAAAAAATCATAAAGGCTTAACCAGAACCTTATTCGCTGACCCATCACCTCTGGATACCAAGACGGCTCAAGCCAGTTTTTTCTAGCCCATGATCCATGGCTCTGAATCCAATATTTAATAAGCTCTCGGGCACGCTTTCGACTAGCGTTCGTTCCTGCTGTCCGCAAATCGCGAAGCCATTCAAAACTATGAAGAAATAGCAAAAACCCCTTGGGGCACTCACGACTGTGACTAAGGAACCTTGATACTTCCTTTAACGGGACAAAGTAATCCCCCATCTTAAAGGATCCCTCCACCAGACTTTGACCGGCCATACTGTCGCCGGGCCACAAATCTGTTAAAACAATCGACGGAATAGATTCTGTTGACCCCATCAAGCGCAAACCGTATAGGGGAGTTGCTTGCAAAAGGCGTTTCCAACGTCCGAGAAAGTTGCGGGATTTTATCAAAACGATTTTCCTATGCAAGAAAGGAGGCTGGTTTTTAAACCAGTTTTTTCCCTCAGACGCATGAGGGGTTTTTGGACATACTGCATACAAGAAGGGCCGCCCAAAAATTCCGCAGCGCCCGCCCCGCCACTCAACCACGACACGAATCTCCCTGTTGCCCGCAATCTTTCGATTTTTGAGCAATGTCTTTCTATGGGGTTCCAATCCCATAGAAATTCGGCTAAAGTCTCGAAACCGGTTCCAAGACTCTACCCCAGGCAATTCCCTTGCTTTGAATAACAAAAGAAGGATTTTATCTATCCTCTCGCGCACCCGACCAATCTCAGGTGTAACTAACCACCAAAACCAGAGTACTATGGAAATGGTTAACAAATTATTACGGGAAAAACTTGCGGGCATCTCTCGGCTTCTATTTTCCATGAAAGCCCCTCAATTTTTGCACGCGATCAGCAAGTGTCTCAGAAGAATCGCTAAAAAGGTAGCTACCCGCCACCAAAACCTGGGCACCCGCTTCCACAACTAAGGGTGCCGATTGGTCATTCAGACCACCATCTACAACAATAGAAATATCTGGTTTTTCTTTATCTAAAAATGCCCGCAACGCCCGAATTTTTACCATCATCTCTGGCAAAAACTTTTGTCCACCAAACCCGGGGTTGACTGTCATGACCAGGATTAAATCAACCTGATCCAACAAGGGATAGAGGACTTCCAGGCCCGTTCCTGGATTTAGGGCGATTCCAGCCTTTAATCCAAGTTGTTTAATTTTTTGTAAACATCCATGGGGGTGATAAACAGCCTCGGGATGAATGGTCAAATGGTTGGCACCAGCAGCAGCAAAATCATCGATGCACTTATCAACACAACTGACCATCAAATGAACATCTATGGGCAGAGAGGTTGCTTTTCGAATTTGTCTGACCCATTCAGGACCAAAACTGAGATTAGGGACGTAATGACCATCCATAACGTCTATGTGCAACCAATCAGCACCAGCTTTGGTGACATGATCAATGTCACTCTGCAGATGCAAAAAATTCGCTGATAACAAGGACGGCGCCACCAAAGGCAAAAAGGTCGACATTATATTTTTTCATTATGGAAATATGCCTTATGCTAGCGAGAAGCGATACTATAAATCAAGGACTTGGATATTCTTTTTTTCAAGGACTACGATCTGCATAAAAGAGTCCCATTATGCCCAAAGACATCAACCTGACAGAAAAATTACAAGATTATTGCCACCACCATTTTTTAAATGAATCAAGGGTTTTGCAAGCTTTACGTAAACAAACCCAAACCATGCCAGAAGGCAGCATGCAGATAACCCCCCTACAAGGCCAGCTGTTGGGATTTCTGGTTAAAATGACCAATGCGAAGACAATATTGGAAATTGGCACTTACACCGGCTACAGCAGTTTGACCATGGCCCTCAGTTTACCTGAGGAGGGTCGGATCATAACTTGTGACAGAAATGTAAAGTGGACAAACGTTGCAAAAAAATATTGGGAATTGGCTGGTGTCAGCCACAAAATCACCCTTATGATGGGAAAGGCGGTCGATAGCTTACAAAAATTGATCCAACAACAAGAAACTTTCGACTTAGTCTTGATCGATGCAGACAAAAGCAATTATGGGACCTACCTGGAACTAAGCTTGAGTCTTTTGAACCCCAATGGCGTCATTTTGGTCGATAATATGCCCTGCACCCCAAAAACTGGACACAAAGTTAAGAGAGTTTTTTAGCTCCTGAGTGTTGTATAAAAGACAGCAACTGAAGGAAATAAAAAATGGGAAAGATCCGCCAACAACACAGCGGCAAAACGAAATTAGAAGCAGCGATTGCGATGATCAGTGGCAAGAGCCCCGTATCAGAACTTTCACAAAAATATGGCGTTCATCAAAGCGTTCTCCAGAGGTGGAAGAATGAGCTTTTGGATGGTGGGCCTGAGATTTTCAGCCGTCGCAAAAAACCTAAAGAAAATGGCCCCACAGTTGACGATCTTCAACGCAAGATTGGCCAGCTCACCATGGACTTAGATTTTCTAAAAAAAGCGTTGGGGAAATGAGCGTTAGAGAGAAGCGCTCCATTATTTCCCCGGACCAAAGCCTGATAATTCAAAGACAATGCGACCTTCTCGGGCTTCACCGTTCAAGCTATTACTATGCCGAAAAGGAAGATGAATCTTACACTGAGATTATGAACGAAATCATGGACATATGGAGGGAACACCCCTTTTTTGGCTATAGGAGAATCACCGGCTGGCTTTTGGATCGGGGAATACGCATCAACCACAAGTGCGCCCTGCGATTGATGAAACTTATGGGATTGCGGTCCATATTACCCAAACCCCGGACAAACACCTCCATCGCAAATCGTGAAAATGCTGTCAGACCGTATCTTTTGAAGGAGCTTGTGATTGATCACAAAAACCAAGTCTGGGCCACGGATATCACCTACATCAAGCTCCCCGGCGGCATGGTCTATTTATTTGCCTTGATCGATTGGCACACACGATTTGTTGTGGGCTGGAAGTTGGCCAACACAATGGAAGCAAGTCATGGGATTGAAGTTTTAGAGGAGGCCATAAAACGTCACGGATCGCCGGAGATTGTGAACTCGGATCAAGGCAGCCAATTCACAGGGGAAGCTTGGATCCTAGCGGCAGAAGCCCATGGGATCAAGGTGAGTCATGATGGCGTGGGGCGCTGCATTGGTAGGGTCAAGCAGTGGCGCGGTATCCCGTTTCCACTGCCTGCCACATCAAACCGGACGTGCGCTATTAACGCATCCGGCTTTCGTTCAGAACCTCATGCTTTCGCTTTCGGCACGTCAGCCATGACGCAAGCTATTTTATAGAGGCCGAGCTTTCCATAAAGGTGCTCGGTCGGAAATTGGCGATGTCCTTTGGTCCCTCTCATTTTATGCTTCTTCACCAACCAACGTCGAAGACGCTTTTCTGTATACTTTCGAACCGTATGGTAGTTCTTTAAAACAGGTCCCTGATTAAAGTAGCCACACCAGCCTCGCAGAATTTGGTTTATTGCCAATATCCTCTTCTCTGCTGTTGTCCAGGTCAATTGAATACGCGTCTCGTTATGGATCTTCTGAATAACTTGTCGAACCGCTTTCTTTGATGGCTGGGTTCCCCAATAGGCCTTATGCTCTTTATTATAAGCCTGACCGAATGTGTACCCCAGAAAATCAAAGGATTCATGCGGCGCTTTTACAATCCTGGTCTTCGTTTCGTTCACAAAAAGCCCTATACGTTCCATAATGGTACGCATAGAATGCATTGCCTCTTCCGCTATGTGGGGAGGACAACAGATGACAAAATCATCCACGTAATTCACCACTTTTGCATTGAGCCGTTTTTCCATGCCGAATTTCTTCCAAGCCAGCAAAAACCGTCTGAAGTAGCAGTTTGACAATAAGGGTGATAGCGGAGATCCCTGGGCTATCCCCCTATGGTGCTCTTTTGCCTCAGACGTTCGATGCGTTCTCCCATGCCGGTGTTCCTCTGTTGGTACCTCTAGCCATTGTTTGATGAGATATAAAACCTTCCCATCAACAATACGGCGACTGAGGCACTTCATCAAATCACCATGGGGGATTGTCGTAAAGTAATCCTGAAGGTCAGCATCAACAATCTCTGTTCGCTTGGCGTCCGTCACATGATAGTAAATGCGACGAAGCGCCATTTTTGCATTAATACCTGATCTGAAGCCATATTGCTCTGGCAATAAATCGACTTCAAATATCGGTTGTAAGACAAGTAACATTGCTGTTTGGACCACGCGGTCCTTAATACATGCAATGCTTAACGGACGAGAGATGTTTTTGCTGTTTCCTTTCGGAATCCATACTCTTCTGAGGGGCTTGGGGGCATAAACCCCTTGTCTCAGCTCCTCGTGCAGTTCCAAAAGCCACTTTTCCTCCCCTATGGTTATAATATCCTCAAAACGCTGATGGTCCACGCCATGGCTACCCCCGTTGCGTTTGCATTGGCGGTAGGCACGTCGTAAAACGTCTGTCCGGTAGATTTTATCCCATAGGCTGTAGAATTTGTAGCTAAGTTCTGCCTTGGCTTTTGCATGTAATGCGTTTTGAAGGACCTCAACTTTACAGCGATCTTTTGCTGTTTTAGATGTTCCTAGATTTTTATCAATCATCCTGCTCGTTCCTTTTGACGCATTTGTTCTAAACCAGGGCCCCTTTCCTCCGTTGGCATTACCCAACTTCATCGGTACTACGGGCCCCTCCGCCATCTCGTCTGGTCAGTGTCTACCCCTCACGAGGCCACTGTTTACGGCTTGCCACACCGTCCCAGCAGAGACTTCCCCTGTTGGACATAGGTCCTCTTTTGTACGTGCCATCATCACTACCCCGGTGGCATAGAAAGGATTAAGGTTGCTCTCTGCCCTTTCTACAGCGGCTTTCCCCAATATTATGGTGGGTCAGCTACCACATTAATCTTCTCGGAGCCTGCTCGATGTTCGCTGCGCGCTACGGCCCGCACAATCGTTGATCATCTACATGACCTTTTCTTCAGATGCTTTAACCCATTCGTTACCTCGTGAGCTACTCCAAAGTACTTCCGGCCGGAGCAACAGTTTACCGGGTGGAATTCGCACCCACTGAACCTACGCCCCTTAGCAGGGCGCACATAACATTCGTATTGAACGGTTGTGGTGGTGTCTATTAAGTATGAACATGTCCATCTTTTCTGCCATCAAACCATGTGGGAGCTCGAAAAGGGCTTGGAGCACTATTTGATCTTTTACAATACGAAACGCCGCCATCAGGGGATCAAGAACAAACGTCCGGCTGATTTATATCTGGTGGGGGAAATGAAAGAGGCTGCCTAATATGGCGGGGCTCTGCCCCACACCCCGGAATATTTAAAGCATGCTTAAAGGTGAGCTTGAAGGAAGGGGGTCACCGAAGCAACCCTACCCTTAATCATGCACGGCCATCGGCTTTCCAGCCTGTTCCGTGGGTGAGAAATAGCATTGTCCCGTAGATTAATAAAGGGAATTTGTTGGAAAAGTGAATGGGCAAATCAAGGGGGTCAAAAAGGAAAAAAAGTACTGGACCTAGAAAAATGCCCGTGGTAACAATCATCAAAACTTAGGGAAGGAAACTCTCTTAAATACTCCTCAATTCTGTCCAGTCCAAAGGGTGCACCGCAATATTCTTTGGCAAGGCAAAGTCGCCGAGGAAGACCCCAGCGATTTAACGTTGCCATCCGTTAAAGCGTTTAACAAAATCATTTCAACGCATAAAAAAATTGAAAAATGTCTATTGCCCATAGGGGACGGTATGCTTTTGATTCGGAAAAAATCTTAACCTTTAACCGACAGCACAATGGCATATCCTTTTTTGCATCTGTTTTTGACCCCATGAAAATCCCTAGAAAACTGGAAATCAAGGTCTGTAAGGCGATGTAATTTTTGACCCACCTGAACCCAGGGGTTCACACCCCGAAACTTTGGCTGAACATAAAGATCATGGCGCTGGCCGTTCTCTGCCAGCTTAAAAGAATTATGAATATGGCGACAAGCTTCAATCCGTCGTTGAATGAAGGGATCAGTCGTTTTTAACAAGATATCCATAATCTTCAAATCAGTACCAAAATGCATCTGGTCGCTGTTTACGATACCAAATTTAAACGCGCGTTTCATAATTTCTGTGAAATAATGGTTGAACACAAAATTCCAAGCCGACCCCCATGTCTGTTCTGTAAAATATAGGGAAAGGTCCGCAAGTTTTTTGGCCGATTGCTGATTGGTGAAGAACCAAATTCCCCCCTCAAACCGCAGGTCATTCAAAATTTCCACAACCTCTTGTTGCGTAATAAGTTTGAAAAGCAAGCCTGTGTGCAAATTGTATTCAATTCGATCCGCGCACAGATCCGGCAAGGGTTGCTCAAGCCCCTTATAGCCGGGATAATCGGGATCCACCTGACCAACCGACAAGCCATACGGTTTTAAAACAGATTCTAAATTCATTTGCTTTAAAAACCACAAATGGATCGTATCTTGATACGACGTATCCGTCTCCGGCGTTGAGAAAATATGATCGCCCAAATGGGAAAAAGCCGTATGAGAGGCGTCATGCAACAATCCAGCCACCTGTTCTGGAAAAGAGCATTTGAACCTTTTCAATAAGGCCCACACACCAACACAATGGTCAAAACGACTGTAGGCGGGAACAAATCCAAAATATCGAGTAGGCCCCGACTGATCAACGTCCTTAATTCTTTGCATCACGGGCGATTCAATTAAGTCTTGAATCAAGGGATGGTCGACAACTTCCGTTCCCCAGATAACATCGATCTTATTCTGAACAGAAACGTCTTTTTTCGTACAGCAGCCAGACAATAAGCCAACAATCGCAACACAAAAAACGATTAAACGCGTTTGCAAATACATACTCTTAATTTATCCACCATGGGCTTTCGAGAAGGCTTCAACACCATCAAAGGTTTGCAACTTCTCTACATGCATCCAACGATATTTTTCACCAACTGTTTTCAATAACGAAACAATATGGTCATCAACCATTTCCAAGCAAGCGTTTTTCAACGTAAAGCAACACCGAATATGATCAATAAGGTGTAAATGGCTGATATCCATATCGGGGTATATGGTTAGGCCACGGCAGGACAACGACTGCAGCTGCCATGGTGAGTCTTTGACCAGGGACTGTAAACAGGCGGCAATATTATTCGGCTGATGATGGGTTTCAATAAATATATCAACCCCCACAACGTCCCGCGTTTGCGCGGATATATCCGTCGAATAAACTTTCGATAAATCTAAAGGGTTGTGGCGATGGGTTCTGGAAGCAACGTCAGACAAAGCCTCTATAACAGCCTGGGTAAAATCAGTGGTTGACACAAACGGTTTATCACCCGCCACATCGCGCGTTAAAATGCCCCTAGCCAATGTTTTCTGTACAGCTGAGTCGACTTTTTCGGCAACGTCAAACTGCCCCATATGCCGCAGCATCATGACAGCCGACAAGATCATCGCCGTGGGGTTAATCAGGTTCTGACCTGCGTACTTGGGAGCCGACCCGTGGACAGCCTCAAAGATGGCGCAACTGTCACCAATGTTGGCACTGGCCGCAAATCCAAGACCACCCACAAGAGCCGAACTAAGGTCGCTTAGGATATCACCGTTCATATTGGTCATCACAATTACATCAAACTGCTCGGGCTTTTTGACCAGCTGATGCGCGCAGTTATCCACGATGATGTGCTGGCTTTCGATGTCAGGGTAATCTTTAGAAACCTCCTCAAAGGTCCGCTTCAACAACCCCTCGGTCAGTTTCATAATGTTGGCTTTGGTGGCGCAGTGAATTTTTCGGCGGCCCTCTGCTTTGGCAAACTCGAATGCTAGGCGAGAAATCTTTTCGCAACCTTGACGCGAAATTAATTTTAAACATTGGGCGACATTGGGTGTTTGGGCATGTTCAATGCCAGCGTACAAATCTTCGATATTTTCGCGCACAATCACCAGGTCAATGCCGCGCCCGTGATAGGGGCTCATTACCCCGGCCATTTCTTTGACGGGGCGAATATTGCCATAGGTTTCAAAAAGTTTGCGCAAAGTCACATTCGCACTTTTCTCGCCATAGCCAACGGGGGTTTCAAGCGGCCCCTTCAGCACCACACGATTGCGTTGGATTGAATCAATGGTTTCTTTGGGAACGCCCGTGCTTAAGCCTTTTTTGAAAACAGCGGCACCGGCCTCGCAAACCTCCCACTCAATCGCTGCGCCTGAGGCTTCAAGAATTTGGCAAGTGGCTTTGGTGATCTCCGGCCCCACACCATCGCCAGGGATAAGGGTAACTGTTTTTTTATCTGAAACACCCATGACTTGCCTGCAATCTTATGAACTGAATTTCCCATTCTAAGTTAGCAAAACAGGCAACAGCAAGAGTTAATCGCTGGGCAATGTTTGAACGTATTTTGGATGAAATAATTCGGACAATGGAATCATCCCATTGCGCCACATGCATAGACCGGGCATGTCCTCACGACTCAATTTAACAGTACTTTTGAAAAAACAACCTCGCTCTAACTGTAAAGCATCTGTAACAGAGAATACCCAGTCGTAACAAGATCGGCGCACCTGATAAATTGGATACTCTCCATGGCCGAAATCGATAGGCGTGGAATCCATTAATTTGGGAAAATCAACGTAAAAATGTCCGTTGTACTCGTAAGTAGACCGCTCTTTCATACTCTGGGGGACTTCCCCAAGAGGCCTTATATCCAAGGGCCAATAACAATTAATATGGTCACCAACTATAGGCTCAAGTTTTTTATAAAAAGACAACAATTTGGATTCCTCTTTATTGCCGGATTGCCTCATGAACCTTTCTTCCTCAGCCTTAATGTTTTCCCGATCAATCCTCCATATGATATCTCTAATACTCGCCCCTTCTCGAAAAAATTCTTCTAACTTCTGAGGAATGAAAAGCGTCAGCCTATCTCTTACAGAAGGATACCTGCCGCGAGATGCAGTTAATCGGTCACCTTCTGAATAAGCCTCGTAAACCCTCTTTATAGACTCATAGGAAATTCGTTCATTGATCTTTTGTCTTAGGCCAGAATTGATAAGCTGAGTGGCATGTTTAAGCACCACCAAAGAAGGCGAACATTGTGTCGTGTTGCATAAGCATAAATTATAATCGATAACAACAAACGAAAGTTTCCCCTCTGATTTTACACGCAACAAAATATTAGAATCGTGCATGTCGGCAATCTCAAACATCTTCCAAAACAGAATAATTTTCACAACGTTTTCAAGATCAATAGCTGCATTGAAGGTCTGCAAATCATTAAAGCGTTGATCGGAAGGATTTGTACCATGCTCAAAATATTTGGCGAAGTGGTAAAGACGGAATAAGGCATTATTCCCCATTTTTTGTTTTGGGTTAGCATCTAAAACATGCCGAAGTAATTGTCCCATCGGCGAATCAGCATTTATCTGATCATTGCTGAACCCAACAAATGGTTCGATAATATGCGTAAAATCCTTCGTATCAATAGTTAACCATCCACCTTTTATGTGGACAGGAATGGCAGGATTGATAACGTCTATTAATCCTGTTGCTTTAGCCGATAAAGAAACCAACCAATCTGACTTTTCGGTTGGCTTTTTCGGCTTCAGGATAGCTATAAGGTGACCCTGTTCATTTTGAATGTATGTATGGGTTGCACAACTCCCTCCGCCATGATCACGTTTGTCAAATTTTCTAGCCGCACGATAGTTTAAATCTGCCCCTTTAAACCAATCAAAGGATGCTGTTCCCCCGAAAAAGTTCAGTTGGTTTTTATAAGATTCCAGGGCTTCGTAGAACCATCTCACGAAGCAAGGAGTCAACAAAGCTTGGCGCGTAAGATCATTCGTTATCTGACTCAGGCCATCGATATACGTACCCTTGCTCACATTCGTCCATAATGCCCTTATGGATTCATCAACCACCTGCAAAGCATCAAAGTGGCTGTCGTAACCGATGTGTCCGGTAGTTGTCTTATTGTAAGAATAAAGACCGTGCACGATAACACTGCCCATCATGGCTTTATAGATGACTTCCCGTTCGGCATCGGTTGCCGCACGACTATAATCTATCTGCGTGTGATCGGTTAGCTGGCTGCTGATGTTGGCGGTAAAGAGCTCAGCTTGAGCCGGATCTCGATCTTGTGCATAAGCAGAGATACGGCTCTTATCCTGCCGCTCGATATACTCAACTGCGTATAGGTTTGAAGATAAATAAATAAGGACGAAAAAATAAAACTTTAAGACCACAAATTTGTCCTTATTTGATTACGAAGTTAACTGTGGTAAATCATATAAGCTTGCTGTGAATTTTTTCAATAACTATTTTTAGACTTAAATCGTTTAACTCGCTGACTTCTATGCCGATGCAATCTCGGGCCCGACAACATCACCTGAAATAAGAGTGACTGTTTGTTTTTTCTGGGAAATCACGATCGTGCTGCTAACTTATGAACTGATTACTGGTATTCTAAGTTAGCAACGTAAACGACGGAAATGGCTAATCTTTTGGTAAGATTTGGTCGTAACGATCGCTAAAGAATTGATTAAAAGGTAACATTCCATCATCCCACATTTTTATGGCAGGATAAGCAGAACTGTTAAAAAATCTTTCCTTGCTTAAATCTTCAGAACTTTGGGCTGAAAATACCCAGTCGCGCAAGTAACGTACTTGATAGCTTATGTAAGCCCCCTGGCCGTACACTTTTTCCACAAAGATAGATTTATATCCCAAGCGTGAGGGCATAACTGGAAGCTTACAAAAGCCGCCCGGATGGCACTCGCCAACAGGCCTAATTTCAAGGGGAGTATAGACAGTAATATTTTTTCCAACTTCAGCACAAAAATCAGATCTTTTTTTAGAACGGCCTGAAGGATGTCCTTCCACCTTTTTGTAAAACTCATGCATAGCGTGTCTGACGGTAGGTTGTTCTGTCAAAATGCGCTTAACGCTGTTGAATGAGTCTTCTGAAAGACATTCAGGCATCGAACCATTATGGTGTCTGAAAACTTGCGATAGAGGTGTGAAAGAAATCGCACCAACCCTATTCTGGACCTTTGTTTCAATCGTCTGGGTCGCCTGTCTTAACATCGATAAGGGGGGCTGTTGTCTCATAGGATCATCAAAACATAGATTATAATCAATGCATGTAATCGCAAATTTTCCATCAGGCCTTAACGTCCAAAGAATATTGCCATCATGCATATCTTTGATTTTAAAAACCTGCCAAAACGCAATAAGTTTCACAAGATTTTCCACATCAATTGAACTGTTAAATGTTTGTAAATCGTCAATTCGCGTTGGGGTCGGTACGCTGTTGTTCTCAAAGTATCTTGCAAAAGAATGTATATTTAAAGTATAAACTTTCTTTTTTATTTCATTTTCTTCATTTGATCTAACATTCTGCAATAACTGATTCATGTTCTGAGAAGATGAATCGGGACTAATTCCCACATAGGGTTCTAAAATATGAGTAAAATTATAAGTGGTTATAACCAATTTTCCTGATTCGATACGAACGGGAATAGCGGGGTTGATAACGTCAATTAATCCTATTGCCTTGGCTGCCAAGGAAACCAACCAGTCATTCCTTCTGTTTTCATCAGTAGTCGGCTTAGGCTTCAAAACGGCCATTTTGAGGCCATTTTCATCTTGAATATGAATGTGTATAACGTCTTTTTTATTGGAAGAATACTCTGTTCCAAGGTCGTATTTCATTCTTCTGCTTGCATTGGCATAATTGACGTTGGCCCTTTGAAACCAATCAAAAGATGCTGTTCCCCCAAAAAAGTTCAATTCATGGCGGTAAGATTCCAAAGCCTCGTAAAACCATTTCACAAAATGGGGAGTCAACAAAGTTTGTCTACAGGAGTCGCCAGTGATTTGATCAAGACTAACAAGGTATGCACCACTCTGCACATTTATCCATAAGGCCTTTATGGATTCATCAATGACTTTCAAAGCATTAAAGTGGTTCTCGTAGCCCACGTGTCCGGTAGTCGTCTTATCATAAGAATACCCACCATGCACAATAACCGTTCCCATCATGGCTTTATAAATAGTTTCACGTTCGGCTTCGGTTGCCGTGCGATTATAATCGATGTTCGCGTGATCGGTTAATCGGCTGCTGATATTTCGGGTATAGGGAAGTGCAAGATCCCTGCTTCTATGGGGAAGATATTCACCCCTGTCATCTTTCGAAAAGACCTTGATGCGAGCCCCATCTTGTTGGCCAATATACTCAACCGCATATACGTTTGAACACAAAAAGATGATAATAAATAAGATAAATTTTATCTTCATGAACCACTCAACATTTAATTTTTAAAAGGAATACAATGAATCATATAAGATCAGCGTGAGTTTTTTCAATAACTGTTTCTAGACTCAAAACTTTTAAATCGGTCATCTCTATCGCAAAATTCTTAGGTCCCTTCGCCCCGCCAATTGCCGCTGGGTTCACTGACGAATACAACGTCAAAGTTGGACAACCACCGCTGGCAGCCAACAGCATAGGACCCGTGTCATTGCCAACGGCAAACAAGGCTTGCTGCGCCAAACCAATCACTTGATAAAAGGACGTTTGACCCACAAGGTTTAAAGCTACAGGAACTTGCTGGGTGATAATAGGAAATGATTCACCCGGCCCGCCGATAATCACCGGCTGGATCCCCTGCCCCAATAAATATTTCGCTAATGACGCATAGTTTTCTTCAGGCCATTTCTTGCGCCCACCGTGAGCATTGCTGGCACCTGGAATCAAAAGCGCATAGGGATTCGATACTGTTAATGGTTCTGCCAACATCCCCAAATCTAGGGTTGGCAGGTCGTGAACAGCCATCGCCTTTAACTGATAGCGGAAACGATCTTGAGGATGTGGCAAGTTGCCAGACGAAGGATGATCAACCCAAACGGTCGATCGGGGGAAAAGTCGTTTATAAAGCCGTGTTCGGTCCACCCCTTGCAAATCGATCACCGTATCAAACGACCTGCTTCGCAAGGTTTTAATAAGCGATCGAATCTGCGTCCACTGATACCACTTGGGGCGCGAATCTATCAGGATATGATCAAAAAACCCCAGACGTCGGGCAAAATCAACGTAAGGGGCTGTGGTTAATAACGTCAACTGAGCATTTGGATGATAGGCCTTCAATGCGGCAAAAGCCGTTGTTGCCTGAACGAAATCACCCAACGCCCCCAGTTTGATGACTAGAATGTTTAAATCTGCGGAGCTGCGTTCGTCATAATGATGAACTACGTCATTCACCACTTATCTGCCATTGCTTTCAGAGAAATCATAGTTAAAGGACTGCTTCCGCCGCCCCTTATAACGCAATTGTGATCAAACCAGTTGGGACGTGGGAATAAGATCTGTTGGCCTTCAACGTTCAATTTACATAGTTCATCTGACATACTTTCTAAAATTCCGGGCTCTTCAATTTTAGGTATAAATTTTTCCAAAATATCTTCCTTCGAAATATATTTGGACCATTCACTAGTTTGAATACCCGTTAATTTGTTATTTATCTCTTTCCTTGCCTTTGAACGCTCATATTCATCACCAGTCCAGATTTGATTAGGTTTGTCGGCAAAATTACGCACTAAAATGTCACCCATTACTTTTAAAGGCCTGGTTACCATTATATGCTTTTTACCTTTCATCAGCCGTGATACTTTTGCAGCAAAACCGTGGAGCTCCACTGACAAGTTTTTGTGACAATCGTGCCTCATTACCACGTCACCATTCACCATTTCCTGAGACGCATAAGGACGATAAATTCCCATGTGTGTCGTAACAGGACAGTTTTCATTCATATGGACACAGAAAACCATTTCGATATGGCTTTTTTTATCAAGCGAAACCCCCGTCCCCATGACTAACTCCTCTATCTTAGGATTTTTTGATGCTGCATAGGCAACCCACGTATCTGTTCTTCCATAATATGTTAGGGACTCACGGAAACCTTCGTTTCCTCCATTCTTTCCTCGAGGCGGAAAAGCATTGTCTCCGTACGTTTGCCAGCGGTTGATGGTTTCGTTCGTTAATTTTTCCAGCACAAAGTAGACATCCGTAACATTCCCATCACGTCGTTCTAGGGGTTTAACGCCAATAATTTGGTGAATGTCCGAACTAAGCGGGGCATTAACAACCGCAGGAGAAATAATCTTGCCTTTTAGTGCTGAGATGGGCGTTATATAGTCGTTATACATATCAGGCTGATAAGATTCCAAGGCTTCGTAGAACCACTTCACGAAATGTTTCGTGAGCAAATCTTCACGCGCCCCAAGTAAAGTAACTTGATCAGTTTTGCGAATATAATTTTTTTGCTTCACACCTTTCCATAGAATCCTGATGGAATCATTAATCTCCTTTAATGCTTCAAAGTGACTTTGGAAGCGAACGTCTTTGCTGGTTGATTGATAGAACGATCTAAAATAGGAAGGATCATGCACCATGATACTGCCCATCATGGCCTTGTAAATGATCTCTCGTTCCGCTTCGGTTGCTGTACGACTGTAGTCAATGCGGGCATGATCGGTTAGCCGATTGCTTATATTGTTGGTAAAGGGCTGCGCCCTGGAAGCATCACGGCTGCTGGCATAAATATCGCGCCGGCTTTGATCTTGTTGACGGATATACTCCACCGCATAACAAGAAAATGAGAAAAAAACAAAAAGAATTAAAAAACGTATAATAACCATAAAATTACACTTGAAACAAAAAAGAATAATGGAACTTACAAAATTCCTGTTCTATATTCAAGTGTTTTTTAGGATTTTATTATTCTATGCCCCACCCAATTCATCCCAAAATTCTTTGACTTTGGCGAAAAAACCAGTCGAGTGGGGGTTGTTTTCTTCTTTTTTACTTGCCTCCTCAAACTGCTTCAGCAATTCCTTTTGCTTTTTCGACAAGTTGACAGGTGTTTCAACCCCGGCCTCAATAATCAAATCACCCCTGGCACTGCTGCGCAAGACGGACATCCCTTTTCCACGCAGGCGGAATTGTTGACCACCTTGCGTTCCCGACGGAATCTTCAGACTGCTTTTGCTGCCATCCACGCATGGAACTTCTATTTCTCCACCCAAAGCCGCTGTGGTCATGGGAATAGGAATACGACAGAACAGATCGGCGCCTTGACGTTTAAACAGACGATGGGGCCGAACACTTAAAAAGACGTATAAATCTCCGGCAGGTCCGCCTCTTAGGCCAGCCTCCCCCTCACGGGTCAGCCGAATGCGGGTGCCGTCCTCAACCCCGGGTGGAATTTTCACCTCAAGGTTTTTTTCACGCCTGACGCGCCCCTGGCCACCACACGGACGACAGGGATCAGCGATGGTTTTTCCACTGCCCCCACAGGTGTTGCAGGCCCGCTCGATGGTAAAGAAACCTTGTTGATATCGGGTTTTGCCTCGCCCGTGACAAGCTGAACAATTAGTTGGGGCAAGCCCGCCTTGACTGCCCAAACCATGACAATGGTCACAAGGAACGCCTGTTGTGAATTTGACGCGCGCTGTCGTACCCTTAAACGCATCGTCCAAAGAGATATCTAAATTAAAACGAACATCCGCCCCGATCTGCTGGAACGTGTCAGTCCGCCCACTTCCCCCTAAATCACCAAACATTTCATCAATGATGTCTGAAAAGTTTCCTGAGAAACCAAAACCGCCAAACCCGGGCCCAGCTCCGCCGCCACCGCCCATGCCTTGTTCAAAAGCCGCCGAACCATACCGGTCATAAGCAGCCTTCTTTTGTTCGTCACTTAGGATTTCATAGGCTTCTGCAACATCACGGAACTTTTGCTCCGCTGCTTTATCCCCCGGATTTTTGTCAGGGTGATATTTCATGGCCAATTTGCGGTAGGCCTTCTTAATATCTTCAGGGCTGGAACCTTGACTAACGCCTAGGGTTTTGTAGAAATCTTTATTGGCCATGGAAAACTTGCTCTAAACATTATTATGAACACTATGTATAAAAAAGCATCTTTGAAGCGAACACCAAAGATGCTTGGCAAAACTAAGCCTGTTTACGATCTGTATCGTCCACGTTTTTAAACTCAGCATCAACAATTTCATCCGTTGCCTCTGACGTTGGCGCTTGACCAGCCTCTGGGGAAGATGCCTTGTAAATAGCTTCACCTAGTTTCATGGACACTTGGGTCAAAATTTCTAATTTCGCCTTCATCTCATCAGCATTTTCAGCCGTTATGGCCTGCTTTAGGTCATCAATAGCCGATTGAATACTGGCCTTATCAGTCTCTGAAACTTTATCCCCATGTTCTTTCAAGCTTTTTTCGGTGCTGTGAACCATGGCTTCCGCCTGGTTCTTTGTTTCAATCATTTCCCGACGTACCTTGTCCTCAGCTGCATTCAATTCCGCATCTTTGACCATCTGCTGAATATCGGCCTCTGATAATCCACCCGAGGCTTGAATACGGATTTGTTGTTCCTTACCCGTCGCCTTATCTTTGGCAGAGACTTGAACAATACCATTCGCATCAATGTCAAAGGTGACTTCAATTTGCGGCGTCCCTCTTGGCGCTGGCGCGATCCCCATCAGATCAAATTGCCCCAGGCTTTTATTTTGGGCTGCGATTTCTCGTTCACCCTGGAAAACCCGAATTGTCACGGCTGTTTGACCATCTTCCGCCGTTGAAAAGACTTGGCTTTTGCGGGTCGGTATGGTCGTGTTGCGGTCAATCAATCGTGTAAAGATTCCACCCAATGTTTCGATACCCAATGACAATGGCGTAACATCCAACAAAAGAACGTCTTTAACGTCGCCTTTTAAAACGCCCCCCTGAATAGCCGCACCAATCGCCACCACTTCATCAGGGTTAACCCCACGGTGAGGTTCGCGTTGGAAGAATGATTTGACGGTTTCCATTATTTTTGGAATGCGGGTCATTCCACCCACCAAGATCACCTCGTCAATGTCTTTGGCAGTCAAGCCAGCATCTTTTAGGGCAGCGCGGCATGGCTCAACAGTACGTTGAATCAAGTCATCAACCAGCGATTCAAATTTAGAACGCGTTAATTGCAGATTCAAATGCTTTGGACCCGCCGCGTCAGCCGTGATAAAGGGCAGATTGATGTCCGTTTGCATAGATGCTGACAATTCAATCTTCGCTTTTTCGGCAGCTTCTTTTAACCGTTGCAGGGCTAGCTTGTCTTTGCGAAGGTCAATACCTTGTTCCTTTTGAAACTCATCCGCAATGTAATCCATTATACGCGCATCAAAGTCTTCACCACCCAAGAACGTATCGCCATTGGTTGATTTGACTTCAAACACACCATCGCCAATTTCCAAAACAGATACGTCGAATGTTCCACCACCCAAGTCATAAACAGCAACAGTCCCATGGGCTTTCTTTTCCAGACCATAGGCCAAAGCAGCCGCTGTTGGCTCGTTGATAATACGCAAAACTTCCAAGCCAGCGATTTTGCCGGCGTCTTTGGTTGCTTGACGTTGGGCGTCATTAAAATAGGCAGGAACAGTGATCACAGCTTGTGTGACGGTTTCACCTAAATAGGCCTCTGCCGTTTCCTTCATTTTTTGCAAGATGAAGGCGCTAATCTGGCTGGGGCTGTATTTTTGATCACGTGAGTGCACCCAGGCGTCACCATTTTCAGCCTCGCAAATTTTGTAAGGAACAAGGCCAATATCCTTTTGGGTCATGGGGTCTTTAAACGACCGCCCAATTAACCGTTTAATGGCAAATAAAGTGTTTTCAGGGTTGGTTACTGCCTGACGTTTAGCCGACTGCCCTACCAGGCGTTCGCCCCCTTGAGTAAACGCAACCATTGAAGGGGTTGTTCTTGCACCCTCGCTGTTCTCTATAACACGGGCAGTTGCGCCCTCCATTACAGAAACACAAGAGTTCGTCGTACCTAAATCGATTCCAATGACTTTAGCCATAATATAAATCTCCTAAATTTCTAACTGCATTAGCAGCATCGTCATGAGTGTGCTAACAATATAGGAAATTGATTTATGGAAATCAAGAATATTAGATGGAAAAAAAGTTGGGTTCAGACACAAAAAAAGGGACCGTTATTAATAACGGCCCATTTTATGAGTTTTTCTAAGATCAATTAAACCTAAGCCTGAATTTGTACGATGACGCTTTCAAGATCAGAATTGGTTCCAGTGGATGCTGGCACCAAACTGTCCAGCTTTCCGGCCCACAAAGGATTATCTCCAGCAGTATTACCTGAGGCGAAATCACTGAGCCAGAGTTCATACCTGTAAACAGATCCCACTGTAAATGCTGTGGAGGCTCCTACCCAGCACAAAGGCGTCGCACCGAGACTTTGAGGCGTGGAATTGTTTGTTGGATTCATGTCAGAGTCATTAACGTAACGATGATTTTCCCAGTGATTGGTCAATCTTACGTTAAATGTTGAACCTTCAAATCCGTTACCATCCGCACTTGCTAGTCCGCATTTTACCGTAAGCCCCTGACCAACGGACGTTAAAAACTTGTGACTCGCCTTTTTTGAGAAACGTGGCGTCACAAAGGTAACCACAACTTTTTTATCGGCAGCAGTCACAATATTAGCAAAAGGCGTTTGCTGAGATATCGTCAAGGAAGATAGGGGTATGGAGATTGCTGAAGAGGTTGAAGGTTCTTGTTGAATCACAGGGTTGCTAGGTGTCGAAGTTGTGAGACAGTTAACCACACTGCCACTTACTGAAGGAGAATGACGAAGAGCGCCATCGCCCGTCAAATCCGCCGTACTTGCATAGGTGGATGAAAGAAGGCCCAAGCTGACATAAAAACCAAGATAAGCATGTGAAAAACGCATTTTTTAACTACCTTTTGAAAAAATTTATATTTTAATTTTTGCAAAAAAAAGTTAATAAATTGTTAAAATAATGGGGTTTTTTTAACTAAATTCACCCCCCAACTATGACTTTTTCCCCAATGTGCGAATAAATACGGCTGATGGGACTGTCTGGATCAAGTGCTGTTATAGGGCGGCCTTCATCGCCACTTTCACGTAATGCCAAATCAATAGGTATCTCTCCTAAAAAAGGAACATTGAATTTTTCAGCATCGGCTTTTACAGCACCATGTCCAAAAATAGAACTTGCATGACCGCACCTAGGACAAGAAAACTGGCTCATATTCTCAATCAAACCCAAGATTGGAACGTTAACCCGTTGAAACATAGCCAAGCCTTTTCGGGCATCAATCAGAGCGACATCTTGGGATGTGGAAACAATAATGGCCCCGTTTAAATGGACTTGCTGCACCAAAGTTAAATGAGCATCGCCTGTACCAGGTGGCATATCAACAACCAATATATCCAACCCCTTATCATGGTGGAACCCCCAAGCAGCACCGTGAAGCAATTGTTTTAAGGCACTTTGCACCATGGGACCACGCCATATTGCTGGGGACTCTTCTGGCACCAGAAACCCTATGGACAGGCACGACACACCGTAAGCGACCAAAGGAATCAATTTTTTATCGTCGGTTAATTCTGGCTTTTGGTTGACCCCCATCATTCTTGGCAATGAAGGCCCGTAGATGTCAGCATCAAGAAGACCAACATTCAATCCCCTGTTCGCCATTGAAACAGCCAAATTTACGGCTGTAGTGGATTTTCCAACCCCCCCTTTTCCAGAAGCAATGGCCACAATGGCGTTAACGTTTAAAAGCTTCTGTTGTTTATTCATTTTTCTTGTCACTTTTCCTTGACTTCAATAATAGGCTATCTTACTAATTTAATGTGCTCCGCAGCGTGAGCAAGGAGAGACGTATTATTATCGTTGATCTCCGGGCATGCCTATCTGCGGATATTATATAATCTTTTTTAAAAATCTTAGAAAGAATTAAAATGCCCAAGATGAAAACAAAAAGCAGCGTCAAGAAACGCTTTCGTTTGACAGGTTCTGGTAAAGTGAAAATGGCCCAAGCCGGTAAACGCCATGGTATGCGCAAGCGGAGCAACAAAATGTTGCGCAATGCTCGTGGCACAACCATCATGCACCCAAGTGATGCAAAAAAAGTTAAAACCTATTATTTTCACGTCTAATTTTATAGAGGCTTACCATGTCACGTGTTAAACGCGGGGTTACGACCCATGCTCGTCACAAAAAAATCATCAAAATGGCCAAGGGTTACCGTGGTCGTTCCAAAAATTGTTTCCGTATTGCCGTACAACGTGTTGAAAAAGCATTGCAGTATGCTTACCGCGATCGCCGCAATAAAAAGCGCGATTTTCGCGGCTTGTGGATTCAGCGTATCAACGCCGCTGTTCGCGAATTGGGGTTAACCTATTCCGTTTTCATGAACGGCTTGATTAAAGCTGGGATTACCATCGACCGTAAAGCCATGGCTGAATTGGCGGTTAATGAACCTGCTTCTTTCAAGGTTTTGGTTGAACAGGTTAAAACCTCCATGGCTGCTGCCGCTTAAACGATTTTGTTCGCCATCCTGCCTATTTTAACGGTGGGGTGGTTTTTTTTGTGGGTTGTAAGATATGACCGAAACCCTTGACTTTCAAATTTTTACTCAAACCTGGAAAATAGCGCTTCAAGATTGTGCAGATGCACAATCCTTGGAAGATATTCGTCTGCAGCTGTTAGGTAAAACAGGACTTATAACCTTGCAGCTGAAAGAATTAGGGAAATTATCGCCCGACCTTCGCCGTGAACAAGGCGCCCTTTTAAATGCGGCACGGGATGAATTAACCCAATGTTTAGCAAATCGCAAGGTTGTTTTGGAACAACAAGGTTTGGCTGAACGGTTGAGATCCGAAACCCTGGATGTCACCTTACCGGCGCGCCCCCATAAGTCGGGAAAAATCCACCTTTTTACGAAAGTCATACAAGATATCCATACCTACTTTTGTGATCTGGGATTTCAAACCATAGAGGGGCCTGAGGTTGAGGATGAACATCATAATTTCGATGCGCTAAACTTTCAAAGCCATCATCCGGCTCGCCATGAGCACGACACATTTTATTTAAAAGACATGCCGGGTTGGTTGTTGCGTACCCATACATCAACCACGCAAATTCGCACCCTAAAGCTTCAACAGCCCCCGTTACGTATTATCAGCACAGGGCGAGTATATCGAAGTGATGATTTAGATGCGACCCATACACCGATGTTTCATCAGCTGGAAGGCTTGGTGTTGGAGCCAGGCATTCATATCGGCCATCTTAAGGGTTGTTTGACCGATTTTTGTCGCCATTTTTTTAATAATAAAGATCTGCAGGTGCGGTTTCGTCCCAGCTTTTTCCCCTTCACCGAGCCGTCTATGGAAGTGGATATTTTGTACACCAATACCAAGGGCGAGAAGAAGTGGTTGGAGGTGTTGGGTTCTGGCATGGTGCATCCCAACGTTTTGCGTCACTGTTCTATTGACGCCGAAGTTGTTCAGGGGTTTGCTTTTGGTATTGGGGTTGAGCGGTTGGTCATGTTGAAGTACGGCTTAACCGATATTCGTCAGCTTTATCATTCTGATCAACGTTGGCTGGACCATTATGGCCAGGGCTGTTGACATTAGGAAAGGTATATCATGAAATTCACACTTAGTTGGCTATCAGATCACCTGGAAACATCAGCATCAATGCTGGAAATTACCAACGCCCTTGTCGACCTAGGCTTAGAGGTTGAGGGCATTGAAAATCCCAGCGAAAAGCTTGCAGGCTTTGTGGTCGCAACGGTTGAAACCGCTGACCGCCATCCCGATGCTGATCGCCTCAGTTTATGCCAGGTGAATGATGGCCAAGGGGAGTTGATACAGGTTGTGTGCGGCGCAAAAAACGTTCGGGCCGGCATGAAGGTGGCCTTTGCACGTGTGGGTACCGTGATACCCGCTACAGGGCAGGCTTTGAAAGCCGGCGTCATTCGGGGTGTTGAAAGCCAGGGAATGTTGTGCTCTGCCGAAGAATTGCTTCTGGCTGAAGAAAGTAATGGCATCCTTGATTTGCAAACCGATTTGCCCCCCGGTTCAAGTTTGGCTGCAGCCTTAGGCTTAGACGATGTAGTCATAGAGGTCAGCGTGACCCCCAACCGGGCAGATTGTTTCTCTGTACGTGGTATTGCCCGTGACTTGGCTGCAGCGGACCTTGGTGTTTTGAAACCCTTAAAGAAATTTTCTTTTGCAAGTTCTAAAGATTGTCCCATCAAAGTAACGCTAACGGACCCTGCCTGCACTTATTTTAACGGCTGTTTAATTGAAGGGGTTACCAATGGTCCCAGCCCTGACTGGCTGCAAAAACGCCTAATATCCGTTGGCCAAAAACCTATATCAGCCCTTGTTGATATCACCAATTATCTTTGTTTCGATCTGGGACAACCTTTGCATGCGTTTGATGCGGATAAGATATCATCCGTTCTTTACGTGCAACCAGCCAAAGAGGGTGAAACCTTAGCAGCTTTGAATGATCAGACTTACACGTTGACAACGGGCATGACCACCGTTCGGGATGATAGGGGCATTCTAGCCTTAGCCGGGGTGATGGGTGGTGAAAGTTCAGCCTGTACGTCTACAACCACACGCGTTTTCCTCGAGGCGGCACACTTTGACGCTCTTCGAATTGCACAAACAGGCCAAGCGCTTAATTTACACACCGACGCAAGGGCGCGATTTGAAAGGGGTGTTGATCCTGAACAAATTATCAGATCATTGAATGCGGCAACACACATGATTTTGGATATTTGTGGGGGAGAAGCAAGTCAGCCTCTAAAAGTTGGCTGTCCACCAGAAAACGTCCACACCACTATACTAACCCAGAAAAAATTAACGTCACTGACAGGTGACCCTCATTTGACAATGAATCAGGCTGGAAAAAGTCTTGAACGGTTGGGTCTTACTATCCAAAGCGAAACTTTAGATACATTGACGATAAACACCCCAAGCTGGCGTCATGATTTGCAGATTGAGGTTGACCTAATTGAAGAAGTCTTGCGCCTCAACGGTTATCAGAATATTTCCGTCACCTCTTTGCCCATAAGGCCACCGTGCGAGAGAATTAAGCCCGTTGATAAAGTTCGTCAGGCTTTTTGTCAACAAGGTTTGGATGAAATTCTATCCTGGTCATTTACGGATCAGACGACGTCCAATTTTTTTGGTGAGGGCGTAGAACTTAGTGCTCCTTTGAACCAGGACATGGCTGTGTTAAGACCTAGCTTGTTAACGGGGCTTTTAAAAGCGATCTGTTACAATCAAGCGAAAAGCCAACATAACAGTACGTTTTTCGAGATTGCCCATCAGTTTCAAAAACAGAACGATAGGGTTCACGAAGAAAACGTGGCAGCAGGCGTTCGCGTTCAATCAACTGGCGATCGTCATTGGCTAACCCCCCCTCGTTTGGTGGATATTTTTGATGTGAAGGGTGATGTGCATGCTGTCCTGGATGCTTTGGGTATTCAAGGATACCAGGTGGACGCCAGCGGACCTGACTATTACCATCCCGGCCGTAAAGGGACTTTTAAACAAGGCGCTAAAATTTTGGCATATTTTGGTGAAGTGCACCCTACAATTTTAAAGGCTTTTGATTTGCAGGGTCCTGTGATGGGGTTTGAGATCTTTCTCGATCGATTACCTGCGTTGACGGCTCGGCCTCCAAAGCCCTTGACCCTTTCACCGTATCAGGCTGTCACCCGCGATTTCGCCTTTGTCGTTCCACAAAGTTTAAGCTCCGATGCCTTGATAAAGACAATTCAAAAAGCCGACAAAACGTTGATTCAAGGCATTCAACTGTTCGACCTATACCAAGGTGATAAAGTAGAAGCTGGCAAAAAATCATTGGGCGTTGAAGTTAAATTACAATCCCTGGAACGCACCCTCACCGAAGAGGATTTGATTGCGTTCACTCAAAACGTTACACAACTGGTTGAAAAGCACTGCGGTGGGGTTTTAAGGATGGCTGCTTGTTGAGCTTATAAATACCCAATTCAAATCATTTGGCGGGGGGCATGATAAATGGTCCCCCTTATAAAAAGAGAAAAAATTCCCTTCACTCTTTAGGCAGCAGGGCCCGATGCGTTGTCTTTATTAGCCGGATGATCAGGTACCATACCCCTTTTAGGCTTTGCGTCATCTTTTGAAAAAGGGACAGAATTCCCACTTTTCAAATCGGATGGGGCAGATGAAAAGCTTTTTGGCTCGTTCTTTTTATTTTCTTTACTCTTATTTTCCAGTTCTTCGTCAATCTTCAGCGAGAAATATTTTGGTTCACCATTACGCATAACAAGAAGTAAAATATTTTTGTGCTTTGTTCTTTTAGCGCTTTCGACAAAATCGCTAAAATCTTTCGGCTCATTCAGTTCTTGTCGCTTAGTTTCAATGTTTGCCTCGACGATAATATCTCCCCTCATCAAGCCTTCCTCAGCTGCAGAACTGTTGCTATCAACTTTGACAATAAACACACCCTTCAAAGGGCCACTTTGAGCATATCGTTGCTTGATTTCTTGGGGTATAGAACTTACTTTAATCCCTAAAGCTTCTGATATGGGTGCACTTTTTCCATCTGAATGCTTTTCTTCCCCATCAATCTTTCCTTTCTGTAAGGCATCTTCAAATTCACCAACGGTCACTTGTAATGGTATTTCTTTACCTTTACGCCATATCTTAATAGAACATGCCTTTCCAATCGGTGTTTCACCTACCAAACGCGACAAGCGGTTTGATTCGTTAATAACTTTTCCATCAAACTCTAAAATCACATCGCCACTTTGAATACCTGCTTTTTGAGCAGGGCCATCAGGGGTAACGCTGCCAACAATAGCTCCTTGCGATTTTAGGCCTAGGCTTTCAGCCATATTTTCAGTAAGGTTTTGAATTTTAACACCCAGCCACCCACGCTTTGTACGACCGAATTGCATGAGCTGTTCAATTGTTTTTTGCGCAATATCAGATGGTATTGCAAAACCAATTCCAACATTTCCACCACTTGGTGAAAAGATAGCGGAGTTGATTCCAATGACTTTACCATTGATGTCTAATAGACAACCACCAGAGTTTCCCATATTGATTTGGGCGCTGTGCTGCAGGAAAGAGTCAACATAACTATTGCGGCTAGGCGTCATGAGATCACGACTAATGTTCGAGATAATACCGTTAGTGACTGTACTGCCCAAACCAAAAGGGTTTCCAATGGCGAGGACCCATTCTCCAACCCTGACCGTGCGAGAATCGCCCCATTCTAATGTGGGGAGTTTACGTTTTCCTATCGGTAAGCTATCCGTTTTAACTTCCAATATAGCAATGTCTGTTCGCTCATCGTAGGCGTGAAGGGTCGCCTCTAACTCCGTCTTGTCGTTCAAGAAAATGCTGATTTTTTTTGCATCAGCAATTACGTGATAGTTAGTCACGATATAGGCTTTACCCTCATAAGAAATAATGATAAAACCAGATCCTAATGATTGCACCCGCCTTGATCGCTCAAAATCAAAGAAATCTCGAAACAATTCTTCTGGTATACCTGGGAATCCCTTGGGAAAGTCAAATCCACGGTCTTTCATTTCGATAATTTGTGTCGTCGCTACATTCACGACCGCCGGCAATGCCGCTTCAGCAATCGCTGTAAAACCCTTATTTATATCTTCTATGACTTTCTTTGAAGGTGAAGTTAACTCAGATGGGACTTTCTCGGAAGCCTCTGGGACTGACTCTTTTTCTGTCTTGGTCTCTTTTGTGGCTTCGACAGCAGTTTTGGCTGCTGGCTCAGGCTGTTTTTTTACCACAGCAGCTGTTGGTTTACTCGCCCAAGCACTCGCTGCAGCTGAACATAAACAAGCGGCAGCCAACACACATGAAGTTTTCATAAACAGGCTCACTAAATTAAGATTTTGCTTTGCAAAAAATTCTCTTCTCATATGTTAGGACTCCACTGGGTATTAATGTTTGGGTAAGCTGTTAAAGAAACTTAAAAGCTCATGGTCTGTCGACAAAATAAGATTTGTGTCTGCGCCAAAGGCTTCACGATAAATTTCCATTGTACGGTAAAAAGTATACAGCTCCTTGTTAGAACCAAAGGCTTCAATGGCGATTTTGATGGATTCGGCCTCGCCATCCCCCCTTAGCACTTGAGCTTGCTGTTCTGCCTGAGCCAAGGCAATGACAATTTCTTTGTCAGCTTCAGCGCGAATTCCTAAAGCCGCTTCCGCTCCTTTGGCTCGATTTTCCATAGCGAATCGTCCTAATTCAGCATTCATTCTAGCAAAAACGGCGTTTCTGTTTTCAACAGGTAATTCTGTTCTGATAATGCGGACATCCACGATTTCAAGACCAAGGGGCGTAGCCATCGCACGAACTTCTTGTTCAATTTGGCGCATAATGCCCGACCGATCAGCGCTTAACATGGTGCGCAACGGAACTTTACCAAGAACGTTTCTAACGGAGCTGCTGATCAACGCCTCAAGGCGCATCTGTGCGCCAATTTCAGAGGCAGGCTTAATGGTTCTGTAAAACAAAAGTGGGTCATGAATACGATACCGCGTATAGGTATCAACAACCAATCTTTTTTGATCACCCGTTGTGATGTGAATGGGCGGCAAGTCATAGTCTAGGACACGCTTATCGTAATAAGTGACCTCTTGAATCAAGGGGATTTTGAATTTCAAACCGGGGGTTGTGTGAACTTTTCTCCATTCACCAAACTGCAAGACAATAGCCTGGCTGGTTTGGTCAACAGTAAAAATACTGCCCGTAAGGATCACAAGGCAAAGGAGAAGACCCCCTAAAAGAAATAAGGGAAGGCGTGAGAGTGTCATAAAATTACCTTTTTCCTTTTTCCGTATTAACACTAGCTGATGACGTGACTTCATTGGCCTTTTCGTCAAGAACAGCGGCTTTTGGTCCCGACTCGATGGCCTTGTGTGGGTGCAAATTTATATAAGGAACCAAGCCAGTTCCTTTTCCGCCGGCAACGCCAGAACCAACAATTGTTTTATTGGCTCTGCTGAGCACTTTTTGCATAGTCTCAAGGTAATACCGCCGCATCGTAATTTCTGGATTTAGACGATACGCCGAAGCAATGGCATTAAAGCGCGAGACCTCACCCCTGGCTTGGGCAACGATTTGTTGTTGATACCCCTCAGCAGCCCTTAGGATTTCTGTGGCTCGCCCGCGGGCACGAGGCAGCTTGTCATTGCGGTAGGCTTCGGCCTCATTGCGCAAACGGTCAGCATCAACCAAAGATGCCTGCATATCGTTGAAGGCTTGGACAACTTGGATAGGCGGCTCAACCCTTTGTAACTGGACACTCACGATTTGTACGCCAGCCTTATAAATATCTAGAATTTTTTGCAATAAATCTTGCGACTTACTGCCGATTGTTTCGCGCCCTTCCGTTAAAGCTAGGCGGGCTGTCGTTTGACCCAAAACTTCACGAATAGAACTTTCAGCAGCAACCCTTATGGTGCCTTCTGGATCACGCATGGTGAACAAAAACTCGGAAATGTCTTTAATTTTCCAAAGAACCGTATAATTGGTGTGAACCATATTTTCATCACCGGTCAAAATCAGGTTTTGTTCTTGTGCATCGGTTGAACTGCGTCCAGTGTCTCCTTTTAAACCGCCATCAATTTTGTTAAGGACGGCGACGTTCCTGATCAATTCAACTTCTATCGGGCTTGGTAAACGATAGCGAAGCCCTGGTTGGCTAATGCGTGCGACCTCTCCAAAGCGAAGCACGACAGCAAGCTCACCCTCTTGGACACGATAAAAACCGGAGCTCAGCCAAAAACCAACCAACACCAAAAAGGCAACCACAATGAGTAGTATTCCACCCACACCCGCTTTTAGAGGAGGGATACCGCCTGATGTTGAATTTTTTTTCTTGTTCCATAAGTCCTGAATTTTTTCAAAAAAATCATCCACTGCGTTGTTGTTTTGCGATTGATTTTTCTGATTACGCCGATGCTCAAGCGAGCGGATATTTGTATCAGACTTGTTAACATCTTTTTTAGAAGAAGGTTTTTCTGATACGTCTTCATTGCTTGCCCAAGGATTTTGGGGAAGATCGTCGCCTGGCTTGTCTTGATCATCAAAGGTCATGTTTAACTTTGCAAGTTGAAGGGCTTTTTTCTGAAACTGAGACCACTATAGCGAATGTCTTATTGACACTCAATGGGGGTTGAAGAATAAACAGTTCTTACCTTTTCAAAAGGCATAAAGGATATTTTTTCACACTGCTTATTTTGTAAATTTTCATTTTAAATAAAACAGAATATTTTTTATCATGTTAAATCAATTATTTCATATGAAATTAATAATATAAAAAAACAAATAAATTAACCATTTCTTTACACTTTTTAAGTTATAATGCAAAGGTTTTTAACATAACAAAGGGTATAGAATTATGAAGAAAACTACTTTAACAGTGCTTGCATTGATAATAACCACCAATGGTCAAATATTCAGTGCGGATTATTACAAGGTCAATGGCACAGAGCATGCGCATAAAAGAACCCCTTCTCAAATACAACTTCCTATGATTCCATTGGAACAGTTTGTCACGTCTTTACCTGCAAAAAATGTCGCCTTTAAAGAACTCAATGAAAGACACAACATGCAGGTTTTATTGAAGAAAGTTTCCGCTGAGGATCTTTTCGCGTATGCACAAAAAACAACCGAAGCGCGAAGAAAAAGTATGCATTACATTGCAGAGCTTAGGAAAACCGAAGAAATTTATCATTTTTTAGCAGCTGCTAAAATAGAATTGAAACTTGAGGCTCCTAATATTAATGAGTTGACCACGAAATATAAATTCACCGTAAGCATGCTTATTGAAAATGCCGCCACCTATGGAATCACAGACTTTAGACGTCATTTTCCTCAAACTCCACCCCCTACAGCGGCTTCTAGCGCCACTATCACTCAAGGACTGATAGGGCCAAATTCATAGAAAAATTTAAATTTCGGCCATTCTTTATCGTTGACCTCAAAATCGAATATTATAAAAAAAATTAACAATTTATTAATAACATCAAGTGTAAAATTCGCCATTACAATTTACACTTGAGTTATTTATTATGATTAAGATTATTGTAACATTTTTATCTCTGGTCGTTATGCTCAAAAATGATGTCTGGAGCATGGATTCTTCTGAAACCAGCCATAAAGAGGCCCTTTTATCGCCAGCAGGCCCAGCACAACACCAACATTACGAAAATAAATACACACTTCTTGAGTTGGGAAGGTTTATAAACTCTTATCCACACAAAGAAAAGGTCTTTAGGGAACTTCAAAAAAATGACGTCATGAGATATGAATTGGGCAAAATTCCTGTCGAATATTTTCTTGAGCATGTTCATGACATCTCGACATTACGCTTTCCAAAGTCGGACTTCCTTGAGCAAATAAAAAAAACAGAGGGATCTTGCTGCCTTTTTCTAGCCATAGCCAAAATTGAACTGGGACTTGAAAACCCCAATTTTGAAAAGTTGGCCAAAAGATACCAACTAGATAAGGATGAAATCGTTTCAAATGCAGAAACCTTTGGCCTTAAAAGCTTTGACTATGATTTTCATACATTACCAGGGGCCGTCCTTTTAAGAGAATATGGCTTTCAAAAAAAGGAGCTTTTTAATCTGGCGAACAGGTTTGATATGCTGACTTTGCGCCCTCAGATTCTTCCTGTAATGACCAAAGATTGCGCCTGCCATAGGCGGGCGTAAATCCCGCCTAAATCTAACAACTCAGAGTGGTTGCCTTGTTCTTTAATGCGACCATCATCCAGCACATAGATGTAGTCCGCATCAACAACCGTCGATAATCGGTGGGCAACGATCAGCGTTGTCCGCCCCTTCATCAAGGTTTTTAAAGCATTTTGAACTTGGCGTTCAGAATCGGTATCAAGGGCCGAGGTAGCCTCGTCCAACAACAAGATGGGCGCATCTTTTAACATAGCCCGGGCAATGGCAATACGCTGGCGCTGGCCGCCAGACAATCTGACTCCATTTTCACCCACAAACGTATTGTACCTATCGGGCAACTTTTCAATAAACTCTGCAGCCGCTGCTGCTTTCGCCGCCTGATGAATATCATCTAAGGAAGCGTTCGGATTTCCATAAGCAATATTGTCCGCAATTGTTAAATCAAACAAAGCAATCTCCTGACTCACCAACGCAATCTGACGGCGCAGATCGCGCAACGTGACAGAGCGCACATCGTGACCATCAATTAAAATTTGCCCCGATGTGATATCATAGAACCTGGGTATCAGGTTGATAATCGTTGACTTCCCTGCCCCGCTTGCCCCCACAAAGGCAATTGTTTTACCTGGCTCCACGGTAAAACTTAACCCATCCAGGGCCTTTTTAAACGGCGTATAACCAAAGCAAACCTTGTCAAACACCACCCGACCTTTTGCCCGATCAAGGGGCTCAGGATTCAAAGGGTCCGTAATAGTGGACGGCGTATCAATAATATCAAAGACCCGCGCTGCTCCTGCCAAGCCTTCTTGCAGGTTTGAATTTAAATTGCTAAGGCGCTTTAAGGGCTCGTAAATCAGCAGCATGGCACCGATAAACGAAATGAACTCGCCGGTTGTGCGGTTGTGATGCATCACCTGCCAGCCGCCATAGGCGATCACCACAATAATCGCCAAGCCCCCCAGCGTTTCCACCACGGGATGCGATGCCGATCGGACTCTGGCCGTTTTATATATCAGCTTGAAAATTTTATCGATGGCCGTTGCCGCCCGGCCAGATTCAGTTTCTTCCATGCCATAGGCTTTCACAACCCGCATACCCTGAAAAAGCTGGGTCAACTGCATCGTAAATGACCCTAACTCTATTTGCGTTCGGTCGGTCACTTTACGCATTTTTCGGCCAATTTTGGCAATGGGGATCACAGCCGTTGGAAAAATGACAAAGGCCGCCAAAGCCAAGGAAAAATCACGATAAAACATAACCCCAATAAGAAAAATCAAGGTAAAAGAATCTTTGCCCAACCCAATAATCACATTCGCAATGGCGCTTCGCATAATGTTCACATCGTTGGTAAACCGCGACAGCAATTCCCCACTGGTGACCCGGTGGAAAAAGGCCAGGTCTGCCTGCATGAGGTGTGTGAAAACCCGTTTTTGAATATCTGAAATAATTTTTTGGCCAACATAGGTCATCACCACCGACTCGCCATACGACGCCACACCCTTCACAAAAAAGGATAAGAAAACAGCTCCACAGAAAATAAACAACAGACGATTATCGACAGCTGTAAAAACGCGATCAAAAACAGGTTGCAATAAGTACGGCAAAGCCGCCGTGGCTGCAGCCGCAATAATCATGAATAAACAAGCCAGGGCAAACAAAGAACGATAAGGTTTGACGTGTACCCTTAAAAGGCGCTTGGCCAATTGACGACCGGTTTGGGGGGAAGGCGAAAACGAATATGTCATAAAAAGCTTTAATCTGGAAGATTCATGGTTTGAATACGAGTATAAAGGCCCTGCCAATAGCTCAATAACTTTAGGGTTGCCTCGTAAATTTGATTCAAGTGATCCACCATCAATTTTGGGTTATCGGGATATTCGTGAGCGACAAAATTTCGAACCTTTCGAAGTTCAAGCCAAAACTCAACCGATTCAATAAGCTCTATCTTTTCCAGGTGTTCTAGCAGATCAATAAAGGATGATCCTTTGACAATTTCCTCCATGGCTTGGACCAAAAGTGGGAAGACTTTTGAACCTATCAGATCCTGCAATTTAGCAAACCGACCGGTCAGTATTTCAAGCTGGCCCAGGTCATTACTATTTAGGGTCAAGAACTTACTTTCACACAAGGGAAAGACTGGATTCAAATACTCAAGGGCTGTTTGCAGCCGTTGTTCATGGATTTTACAGACCTCAAGAACACTAAAAAGAACCGTTTTCGTTGTCATACCATGCGCACTCCTGTTTTTTTTGCGATTTGAAAAATCAATGTTTCAGGGGCGTCCTTATAGCGGATAACCACATCGATTTTACGGTCATCAAGCCGATAGAACAGTTCCTTTGAAAACTGCAATTCAAGCTGTACAACTTTTGAGACATCGAATTCAGTTTCAACATATAAATCAATATCCCCCCCTTTTGCCGACAAATTCACTTTTGATCCAAATAGCCACAGCTGATCATCGGGCGCAAAAACCTTTTTAAAAGCATCACATATTTTTTCATGTTCAGAACTTGACAATCGAGTTTTCGTCATAAGGTTTTCAAAAGCAACCATTTGCCAAAAAGCCAAGAATCAGGCAGGATGAGGCAAATTTAAAAAATTAAGGTTAAACGCATCAGTGGCAGCTTACCAATATATTTATGTAATGAAAAGCCTTTCCAAGTCTTACCCAGGGGGAAAGGACGTCATCAAAGATTTATGGTTATCCTTTTTCCCAGGCGCCAAAATTGGCATTATCGGGCCGAACGGATCTGGCAAAACCAGTCTTTTGAAAATTATGGCGGGGCTTGATAAAGACTATAATGGGGAAGCTTGGTCTGCCCAAGGCATCAAAGTTGGTTACTTGGCCCAGGAACCAGAACTTGACGAGACCCTTGATGTATTCGGTAACATCATGGCCGGATTGTCGCATATCAAGGAACTGATGGATAGGTTTGAGGCTGTCAACTTGCGCTTTTCCGAGCCCATGACAGATGATGAAATGAATGCCCTGATCACTGAACAAGGGGAGCTGCAGGAGAAAATCGATTCCCTGGATGCCTGGGACCTTGACCGCAAAATTGAAATTGCGATGGATGCGCTTCGGTGCCCCCCTGCTGATGCAAAAGTTACCGGGCTCTCTGGCGGGGAAAAACGTCGGGTCGCCTTGTGCCGCTTGTTAATGCAAAAGCCTGATATGTTATTGCTGGACGAGCCCACGAACCACTTGGATGCTGAATCAGTCGCCTGGTTAGAACGATATCTAAAGGATTACTCTGGTACCGTTGTTTTAATCACCCATGATCGTTATTTCTTGGATAACGTGGTGGGGTGGATTTTAGAATTGGATCGCGGACAAGGTATCCCCTATGAAGGCAATTATTCCAATTGGTTAGAACAAAAACAAAAACGCCTGCTGCAAGAGCAAAAGCAAGAAAGTTCAAAGCAAAAGCAATTGGCCAGAGAATTAGAATGGATCCGCCAATCGCCGAAAGCCCGCCAAAGTAAAAGCAAAGCCCGTGTCCAAGCCTATGAAGATTTGTTAAATGAAACTTACGACCAAGGTTCAGGTGATGGAGCCATTCATATTCCCGCCGGCCAACGGTTGGGCGATAAGGTCATCGAGGCACACCACTTGACCAAAGGGTTTGGGGACCGTTTGTTAATTGATGATCTTAATTTCCGACTGCCGCGCGGCGGAATTGTTGGGGTTATTGGGCCCAACGGAGCGGGTAAGACCACCCTTTTCCGTATGCTAACAGGCCAAGAACATCCCGATTCTGGAACCTTAGAAATTGGGGATACCGTCGTTTTGGGATATGTCGACCAATCGCGTGACACTCTGGATGCCAATAAAACCGTGTGGCAAGAAATTTCCAATGGCCTAGACGACGTGCAATTGGGCAAGCGAAGCATGCCTAGCCGCGCCTATTGCGGATTGTTCAACTTTAAGGGGGCCGACCAACAAAAGAAGGTTGGCCAGCTGTCGGGTGGTGAGCGAAACCGCGTTCATCTGGCAAAGATTTTAAAGTCAGGCGCCAATGTCTTGATGCTGGACGAACCGACCAACGACTTGGACGTAGAGACGCTGCGATCTTTGGAAGAAGGCCTGCTTAACTTTGCCGGCTGTGCCATTGTCATCAGCCATGATCGATGGTTCCTGGACCGCATTGCCACGCATATATTGGCCTTTGAAGGCGACAGTCAAGTCGTTTGGTTCGAGGGGAATTATCAGTCGTACGAGGAAGACCGCCACCGCCGCCTGGGGGTCAGTGCGGACCAACCCCATCGGATAAAGTATAAGCCCCTGGAACGTTGAGTTTAGAAGCCATTTGAGCCCACTATTGGTTCCCCTTCAAAATAAAAGGTCCCCCGTCATCGCGAGCCCCGTAAGGGGCGTGCCAATTGGATGAAAAGTCCATGTATTTTCCTGGATTGCCGTGTCGCTTAGCGCTCCTCGCAATGACCAGTTTTCGGTTATGGTTACCAAGCGAAACCCTTCACAAACGATATAAACAAAATTTCATGATGCGTTCGATGATATGGTTCGTATGCTGTATTCTCCTGGAACCTGATTCCTGGAACCTAGTACCTTGGAAACAATTGAAAAATTGTTTCCCCATAAAGCGCAGCCGGCAAACCCGAGTATAACTGCACAACTCTGCGGTTGTCTTATCACCCTTGATGGCTGCAATCGCAACTTTAAATTTAAACTCTGCACAATCGGCTTTTTTCTGCATGTTGTTAGCCATAAAATTCATCCTTTCTTATGATATTTGGGATGAATCGCTCGTCATACAACTGCTCTTGTTTACGAGATTTTATTTTCCTATATTAATTAAATATTAATAAATTAAACCATATAATTCCAGATAGTGTATTATTATTAAGGATTTTTCCATGTTAAAATCAAATATTACTTGGGTATTTAAATTCATAACAGCTATATGTTTGAGCCTTAAATTAATAGGCTATGCTAGCGCGTCCCAAACAGCACTACCTACTTCATTGGAAGCAATTGTTAGTGATCGAACCAGCAGACATTGCTCAATTTTTAAGGAACAAAACGCTACACTACTTAGACAAGGACTAGAGTTAATTGAAGGAAAAACCATACAACTTCAGGGGGTAGCTCTTTTTGCAGGAGCTTGTTTGACTAGGGCGTGTCATCAATTAAGCCAAATAGCCGCAGCAACCAAATGTATGGCTCCCAGGAAGTTTCGAGCTGTTTTATCATATCGAGTGGCTATGGCTCTGTATTGTTTAAGTTTGTCGAAGAAGTTTTCGATGAGGTGCCGGGCCTTGTAGAGGTCTTTATCATACGAACAAGGGTTGATCCTATTCTTTTTTGGGGGAATGACCGCCTCACATCCTTTCTCTTCAAGTTTTTTTCTCATACGTTCGTCTGCGTCATAAGCCTTGTCAGCTAAGACGGCACCAGCTTGCGTAAGGTTATCTATTAAGGCATCGGCACCTTCTAAATCGTGATCTTGTCCGGCTGTTAAATAAAACCCTGTTGGATTTCCCAACGCATCACAGGTGGCATGAATTTTGGTGCTTAATCCTCCTTTGCTTCGTCCAATCGCTTGGTCAGCTGAGAATTCTTTTTTTTAGCACCAGCACTGTGCTGATGAGCACGCACTATACTTGAATCAATCATAGCGTATTCATTGTCAGCATCTTGGCTTAATAGCTCAAAAATTTTCTTCCACACACCTGATTGGCTCCACCTCGAATGGCGTAGATGAATAACTCTAAAATCCCCAAAACGTTCCGGTAAATCACGCCACGGAATTCCAGCTCGATATCGATATAGAACGGCTTCTATAAATAGGCGATTGTCTTTTGCTGTTGCACCAACATATCCTTCCCTTCCAGGTAGCATACCCTTAATGCGATCCCATTGATCATCCCGTAATGCGTAGCGTCTCACCGAAAAAAACCTCGTAAAATTTTTCTCAATTAAAACAGAAATCTATGACTTATTCAATTGATGACACGCCCTAGCAAAGCCATAGAAAAATATCTTCATAGCACTTATTCACATATAGGAATAATATTAAAAAGGCTGGAAGATAACCAATTACTATGCTTTGAGTCAACAGGCAGTACCAGTCAAGTGTTAAGTGGAATTTTCCCCCAAGTTCAAATTAATCCTTTGGCCACATCTCTAATGCAACAAAGCCTCTCAAAAGCAGTTACGAGAGATTTTATTTTTGATAAACAACCGACTTCAGACGACGTACAAAAATTTGTTCAAAAATATCTTGGTATCAATTATGAAGAAAATATTGTCTCGATCTTAAAATCGAAAAGCCGCAGCAATAAGACCGGGGACGATTCAAGTCTATTTTGCAGTGAACTTGTCGCATTAATGCTTCAACAGCTTGGTTATTTGTCTACTGAATTACCAGCTGATAATTATACGCCTAGAGACTTCTCGGAAATATCAGAAAATGTGAAATTAATAGGTGCAACTTTGGGTAAAGAAGTTTTAATTTTCAAACCTGATGGTCGTCAATGCTTTTGTCAGATTCTTTAACTGCAAACTTTAGAGATTTGGGATATGATTTGGGCTTGGTGTATAGATTCAACCATTTTGAGACTTAGGCACCATCCCTTGTAATCAGGGTAGACACCTAAAGTTACCCCTTTATAGGTTGGGCCCTTCTAAGAACCGTGCAGTCGAGTTTCCCCACATACGGCTCAAGCCCTCAATAAGGCTGAATTGTTCTCAACTCAGTAAAGTGACTAAGATTGCTGATGGTTTTGCGACGCTTTTTCTCTTGTTCCCCCTGTTCAAAATATCCTTTGTACAGGGGGTCAAAAGGTGTGGCCGCGCTTTTTTTATCTTACACCATCTCGTCAAACGTGAATTTAACGCGAGGATCAGCTATTAAGGTAGTTGTGCCAGACGCTTTTGATCGTGGCTTTGAAGGCTTAATCAAGAGTTTTCCATTCTTATACTTTCGTACGTTGAATCCAAGAAAATCAAATCCTTCCTCAATGTGACCTTGCTCTGATTTTTACCACTTTAGAAAGGTGATATGGCCACTTCGACGCGCCTCACCTTAGCTGAAACAGGGTAACTGGTCTCAAAAGGCAGCCACGTCGAACCCCCTATTTGGGCGCTGTCGGGTTTGAAGACCCATTCAAAGTAAAGACAATCACCCTGGGCACTGATGACACCGGAAGTTGTTTCCTGACAATCCGTCCAAACACTCACCCTTATAATCGGTGTCAATCTTGACGTTGCGGCGGCATTAACAATTTGGCCCTTTACGGTTAAAATCTGACTATCATCCCCTTCCGAATCTGATGCCTTTAGGGTATAGGATACGTTGTTCAAATGAAGAGGTTTTGGGCTGGGCAAGATAGGTTTTCCTATCGTTTGATACCAAAACAGCATCAGGGGTTTTTGATACAAGTACCCTACCCCCCCTAAACTGATTAGCACAATCAAGAGGCTGGCAACGCCGAAGACCCAAGACCTATTGCTAGCCTTAGCTGATTTGATGAAGGGGGTTCTATCCTGGCTGGGAACACCCAGACTAGAAAGTTCTGAATCATCCATTTCCATGATTGTTGGAAAGCTTGGCAGACTCTGCTCATACGATTGCCACAACTGATGGTCGCAAAAACCGCAAGACAGCCACCACCCTAAATCCGATTGGGATGAGGTTGGATTTTTAAAGCCAGCAACAGCATCAGGCGGCAAAAAATACGTTTGAGAACAGCCAGGACAATGAACAATCACTATACAATCACCCCAATAACATCCACAACAGCAACGCCAACAAGGGGCCTGCTAACAGGCTAATTCTTAAGAACCGCTTGAGCAATAAAATTTTAGGAATTTTATTTCTGTTAGCAGCCTTCTTCATGACGCTTTGTGCGTTATAGTACGTTTTCATTCCATAGTTTTTGAAAGACTGGGTCATTGAGAGGCTGTTGTACGGTTATGAACAGACACAAAGGCCCGTTCAGGATGACCCTGATACAGTTGCCGAGGGCGCCCAATTTTTTGAGTCGGCTCAGCAATCATTTCTTGCCACTGAGCTACCCATCCAACGCTGCGAGCGAGAGCAAACAAGACCGTAAACATAGACGTCGGAACACCCATCGCCCGGAAAATAATTCCAGAGTAGAAATCCACATTCGGATACAACTTTTTCTCTATAAAATACTCATCCTGTAAAGCAATACGCTCAAGTTCCAAAGCTAGATCTAAAAGAGGATCATTTTTAATTCTAAGCTCTGACAAAACCTCGTGGCAGCTTTCCCGAAGAACCGTGGCACGGGGATCATAATTTTTATATACCCGGTGCCCAAAGCCCATTAAACGAAAGGAATCATTTTTGTCCTTGGCACGATTAATAAATTCAGGAATGCGTTTCAGATCCCCAATTTCTTGCAGCATATTTATGACCGCCTCGTTCGCCCCTCCATGGGCTGGCCCCCACAAAGCAGCAATACCTGAGGCAATGCATGCAAACGGATTCGCCCCACTGGATCCAGCCAGTCGCACTGTGGATGTCGACGCATTCTGTTCATGATCGGCATGCAAAATCAAAATACGATCCATGGCCTTTACCAAGACAGGATTAATCTCATACTCTTCAGAAGGTAAACCAAACATCATCCGCAAAAAATTACCCGCATAACAAAGGTCATTCCTTGGGTATAAAAACGGTTGGCCGATCGAATATTTATAGGCCATGGCAGCCATGGTTGGCATTTTAGCAATTAGCCGAAAAGACGCCAGTTCCCTTTGTTTAGGGTCGTGGATATCCAAGCTATCATGATAAAAGGCTGACAAGGCACCCACGACACCAACCATAATAGCCATAGGATGGGCGTCCCGCCGGAACCCCTGATAAAAGCCGCTCATCTGTTCATGAAGCAGGGAATGGAGATTGATATCTTTAATAAAAATTTGTTTTTGAGCGACGTTGGGTAAATCGCCATACAACAACAGATAAGCAACTTCTAAAAAATCGCAATTTTCAGCCAACGATGCTATGGAATATCCTCGATAGAGCAATCGTCCTTCGTCACCATCAATGAAGGTGATAGCCGAAGTACAGCTGGCCGTAGACATAAAGCCCGGGTCATAGGTAAACAGACCCGTTTCTTTGTATAGTGCTGAAATATCAACCGCGTCAGGACCTTCGGTGCCTGATAGTACAGGCAGCTCAAAGACTTTTCCCTGAAAGGTAAACTGTGCTTTTTTTAATTGAGAGCCCACTTACTAACCTTTTTTGAAAACCTACGCAGTTGCCTTTGCATCATGTTTATTGTCGCCGGACTGTGAGAATAAAAACTTACTAATCAGTCCTTCAAAGCTGATTGATGATTGCGTGTGGGTTATCTCCTCACCTGACGTTAGGAATTGCTCGCTACCGCCGGGGACTAAAGCCACATATTTTCCACCCAACAGACTTTCACTCGCAATTTCCGCAGATGAATCTTTCGGCAGCTGAAGATGCTGTGACAGGTTCAATGTAATCCGAGCTTGGTAAGTTTTGGGGTCGATCTCAAGATGGTGGACAACACCGATTTTAACGCCGCTCATTTTTACATCACTACCGACATTGATACCGTCAATTCGTTCAAAACGGGCATACACCATATAGCCATCGGCGATATTTTTCTGGCTCGCAGAATATACAAATACAAAAAAGAAACCGGCCGCAGCCAAAACGACTGCGCCAATAAAGGCTTCAACAAAATTATGCCGCATTAACTAAAATTCCTAAGGTATTAATTAGAAAAACAAAAATTCTCAACATAGCATTATACACCCCTAATCTTTCAGAAAAAAAGCGGAAATTTCCTCCCATAGTGTTTTAGCTTTTCGTTCAGCAATGGCATAGTGTGTCGCATTACCAAAAGTAATCATTTTTTTATTCGAAGTGCCCAAATGACGAAGCAGATTTTCCATATCTAAGGGATGTGAAGACGTGTCATAAGCGCCCCTTAAAATCAATGTTGAACATTTGACCAAAGAAGCATCATACAAAGGGCGTTGGTTGTAGATTTCTAACACGTCTAGGCTGACCCCAGTGGGAATTCTGAAACATGGCGAGGTAGATTGCTGTTCGGCCCATATTTTGTCGCCCGCAAACATATCGTTGACGATAAGCTCAACAGCTGGGGAATTCCGCCAAGTTGATTTATCAGAACCTGGGATTTCTGCATCCCATGCCGCCGTTATCATGTTTTTTGTGACAACCCGATAACTTCCCATACCTGGGTTTAACTGATTTGGGTTTTCAGGGTTCAATATAGCCGCCCATGACGGGTTAGGATAAGAATAAACAGCCCCTAACAAAACAAGTTTATCAACCAAGTCGGGATGTTTTGTCGCCAAAGAACCCGCAACAACGGACCCCCACGATAATCCGCAAATATGAAAACTTTCCGTCCCCTTGCGAGTTTGCAGATACTTTAACACATCAAGAACATCTTGACGGGCGTCGTCATACCGCATAATAGGCCGCAAGGGAAACGGGCTAGCATCCATTTCCTCAGGTTTGCTCGATTCACCATACCCACGATAACTTATAGCAAAAGCCGCAAAACCTTTCTGAGCCAAGTATTCCAAAAAAGTCGGCTGGCCTTCATCAACGCAAACATCAAAAATAATATTATGCATGACCGCCCCATGCAGGCAAATCACGCTGGGCGTCGTGGGGGATGCGTTCTCGGGTATCACGCAGCGCACGTGAATATAGCCACCTTTTTGAAGCGAAGAGGGAACATAAAATTCAGATTGAATCATAAAAAATCTTTCTACTTGTTTCATCCACATACAAAAAAAGCACCCTGACTTTCATCAGGGTGCCTTCAAAACTTAATAATGAGTGTTGTCTTCTTATTTCACGATTTGAGAGACGACGCCCGCACCAACAGTACGACCACCTTCACGAATGGCAAAGCGTAAGCCTTCATCCATCGCAATCGGGGCAATCAATTCAACAGTCATCGCAATGTTATCACCAGGCATTACCATTTCAACACCTTCTGGCAAATATACCATGCCCGTTACATCCGTTGTCCTGAAGTAAAACTGCGGACGATAGTTCGTAAAGAATGGTGTATGACGACCACCCTCTTCTTTTGTCAAAATATATGCCTCGGCCTTAAAGTTCGTGTGCGGCGTGATCGATCCAGGCGCTGCCAAAACTTGACCCCGTTCCACATCTTCACGTTTCGTACCGCGTAACAAAGCACCAATGTTGTCTCCAGCTTCACCCTGATCCAACAGTTTACGGAACATCTCAACGCCAGTCACAACCGTCTTCACTGTCGGCTTCATGCCAACAATCTCAGCTTCTTCACCAACCTTAATCACGCCCCGTTCAACACGACCTGTCACAACAGTCCCACGACCAGAAATCGAAAAAACATCTTCAATCGGCATCAAGAATGGACGATCCTTCGCCCGTTCTGGCTGCGGAATAAATGAATCCACTGCTTCCATCAATTTCAATATCGCTTCACGACCCATCTCGGGATTCCGATCTTCCAAAGCACACAACGCTGATCCACGAATCACAGGAATGTCGTCACCAGGGAACCCATAGCTTGTCAATAGTTCACGAATTTCAAGCTCAACCAAGTCGGCTAATTCTGCATCATCAACCATGTCGATCTTGTTCATAAATACGACCAAAGCCGGAACACCAACCTGACGCGCTAACAAAATATGTTCACGTGTCTGAGGCATCGGACCATCAGCAGCGCTTACAACCAAAATCCCGCCGTCCATCTGAGCCGCACCAGTGATCATGTTCTTTACATAGTCAGCATGTCCAGGACAGTCAACGTGAGCATAGTGACGGTTCGCCGTCTCATATTCCACGTGAGCGGTGGAAATCGTAATACCTCGAGCCCGCTCTTCTGGAGCCTTATCGATCTGGTCGTATGCCGTAAAAGTGGCCCCACCAGTCTCTGCCAATATCTTTGTAATTGCTGCTGTCAAACTCGTCTTACCGTGGTCAACGTGCCCAACCGTCCCTATGTTGCAATGCGGCTTTGTCCGCTCAAACTTTGCCTTCGCCATATCTAATCGTCCCTAAATTATGCTGGTTATCTTCTTTTAAATCTTTTTTACCTGGTCTTAATAAAAATGGAGCGGGTGATGGGAATCGAACCCACATGGCCAGCTTGGAAGGCTGGGGCTTTACCACTAAGCTACACCCGCATATTTCTGGTGGAAGGAGCAGGATTTGAACCTGCGTAGACTAACGTCGGCAGATTTACAGTCTGCTGCCTTTAACCACTCGGCCATCCTTCCTCGATATTATGATTTAGGAGATTTTCTTCGAAACTGTCAACCATTCTTTAAGCTTGATTCAGAAAATTTAATAGGTTTCGTCGCTTCCTGCAGCCATCCTGTGGATTGTTCGTCGACCTTACTGGAAAGTTTTGTAAAAATTTTATCGTGATAAGCATTAATCCATTCGATTTCTTGCTTCGTTAGAAGCGAAACATCCATCAACATACGATCGATAGGAATCAGCGTTAGGGTCTTAAAACCTAAAAAGTTACTGTTTAATGGAATAACCAATAAAACTGATTCTATACGAATGCCATATTCGCCAGCTTTGTAATATCCGGGTTCGTTCGTGACAAGCATACCAGGTTGTAGAACGGCTCCGTGCCCACCCTTTCCAATTCGCTGGGGCCCTTCATGTACATTCAGATAACTGCCTATTCCATGCCCCGTACTGTGTTCATAATCTAAACCAACGTGCCAAAGAAATTGACGCGCCAGAACGTCCAATTGTTGACCAGTCGTGCCATCTGGGAAAATGATTGATGCCAAGGCAATATGACCTTTTAGGACTCGCGTAAATCGATCTTTCTGTTCATCAGTCGGTTGTCCAAGGGCAATTGTCCGCGTTGTGTCAGTTGTGCCATCCAGATATTGCCCCCCAGAATCAAGCAGATAAATGGCGTCTTCAGAAAGAATCGTGTTTGTTAAAGGGTCGGGATGATAATGAACAATTGCAGCATGAGGCCCCACCGCAGAAATAGTGGAGAAACTTTCCCCTTGGAAATACGTTTGTTTTTGGCGTTGTTTTAGAAGCTCCGCAACAGTATCTAATTCAGTTATTTTTTTGTTTTGATAGGATCGTTCAAGCCATGCCAAAAAATTGATCACAGCGATGCTGTCTCGCTCTTGTGCAGCTATAGCACCCGCTTGCTCCACGTCATTTTTTAAGGCCCGCCCCAAGATACAGGGGTCCGTCTCGTGAAGCACTTCAGCTTTTGCGTGTCTTAGACAATCCAAAATTTTTTGAGGAAGCTGACCAAAATCGACCCTAACCTTCTTGGTTGAAAATGACGAAACAACGTCTAAAAATTGTTTAAATTCACACCAAGACACTGGATCTCCACTATGGTTGCGGACGTCCTGAGTCACTTTCTTTAAATCTGTAAATGCTTGCACCCCTCCTCCATGATCAATTATCAAAAATGCCTGACAAGAGGGGGTAAAGGGTGTGTCATTGCTCCGCATGTTTAAAAGCCAGGAAATGGACTCTGGGTTAGTCATAATCATGTAATCTAGGCTTTTCAGTTTCATACTCGCCAAGATGGGCTCCAGTTTATTCTTAAAACTTTTACCACTGAATTCATCTGGATGTGGCACAAAAGGTTCACACGGTCGAACCGGTCTATCGACCCAGACTGCATCAATTAAATTGTCATCGCAGGGTTCTAAAGTAATTCCTAAAGGGTCCAAATGTTTTTTGTATGAAGATATTTGTTGAACCGTGTACAGCCAAGAATCGTAAAGCAAAACCTGACCAGCAGGAGAATGCTGACTCAACCATTTCTCAATGGAATCAACAGAATAAGGCTCAACGGAAAAATTTCGGGTCTCAACTTCTTGTGGAGCTTGTACTGTGTAACGACCATCAACGAACAGGGCCGCATGATTTGCCAAGACAATTACCAATCCCGCCGACCCTTTAAATCCCGTCAACCATTGTAGGCGATGGTCGCAATCGGCCATGTATTCGTTTTGAAAGCAGTTGCTGTAGGGAACCAAAAATCCCCAACCTTTAAAGGAAGATATTAACTGCCGGAGAGATTCAAGACGGAGAGAATGATTTTTATTCATAGATTCAATGCTCATTTTAAAAAAATTACCCTGCAGCTTTAGGGTCGGCTGTTAAAAGAAAAAACGATTTGACAACTTTTAAATTACCACTATGATTAAAGTTACAAAAATCAAAAGATGGAAAAAAAACCATGACACGCCGCAGAAATTCCATTATTCATTTGAAAGACTACCGTAGACTTGCACCCAGACATGTTCAATTAATACCTGTTGAAAAATTTTCAGAAAAGCGAAATTTTTTCAACGAAGGCATCATCCTTTTAATCCTTATTCTTGCGGGGGTGACAAGCCTGCAAGTGTTCAGCATGGAAACATATGAAATGGCTGAAAAAATTAGTTTCTTTCAGCAGCAGATTTAATCCAATTTCATTGCGCACATCCAGTAGATGATGATAGAAGCAAATTGATCATGTAATAATCGAATGGGACACTTACCATGTTTATAAAACCTTTCTTTATGACTGCATTATTGTGCTTGGTCACCATCCAAAACTGCAATTCTGAAAAGATAACAGTCTGGCATGGATTTGCGGGTGAATTGGGTATTCATTTTCAAAAAATCATAGACGTCTTCAATCAATCATTAAAGAGAGAAGGAAGCGCCTTTGAAATCGAGGTGGAGTTAAAGGGAAGTTACGATGATGTGGTAAAATCCTATTTGAGTGCGTCCAAGGAAACTAGGCCCGATATTGTTCAGGCCTATGAGATGGCAACGCGCAGTATGCTTGGAGCTAAGGATCCGGCCGGACATGCCGTATACATACCCATCCGGCAGATCATGCAACATGCTGGACTTGTATTAGACGAAGATAGCTTTCTGACTCAGGTTATTTTATTTTACAAAGCTGGAGGAGCGCAGTTTGTTTCTGTTCCGTTTAATATTTCCACAGTTGTCTTATACTACAATAAAACAGCATTAAATAATACAAAACTCAAACCGATTATTACATTTGAGGAATTTGATGAACAAATGGAAAAATTAAAAAGTGCCGGTGAACCTGCAGGTATGGGCGCTGGGTGGCTATCAGGACACCAAATTGATCAAATTGGCGGGCGACATAACAAACAAATTGCCACATACGGTAACGGGGTTGATAGCCCAGATGCGCGTTTATTCTTTGACCGATTTTTCACGTTTCATTTTAAGGCTTTACGGGACTGGTCTAAAAAGGGGTGGTTTTCTCTGGAACAAGGTCCAAAGGCCGAACAAGCCTTTGCAGACCGCAAGATCGTTTATTTAACGAACGGCGGGAATCGCCATTCTGACATTGCAAAACTTGTCAATGGTAAGTTCGAAATTGGCGTGACTGCTTTTCCATACTGGAGACAAGCTGGCAGTCCTTTTAATACTATCTCTGGTGGCGGGTCATTTTGGGTGGCGAATAAACCCCAATCGTGTGAACGAATGAAAGTTATTGCACAATTTCTAAACTATTTGGTCACACCTGAAGTTCAAGCCCAATGGCAGCGCATGACGGGTTATGTTCCCGTCGTAAAAAAAGCCTACGAGATTAACGTAAAGGAAGGTTTTTTTGATTCCACAGATTTAGGCGTCCAAGCCGCTAAAATAGCCTATGATTCCTTTACAACCAACCAACCCGGTACATTCAGTCGGGGCATCTTATTGGACAGTTTTCCCGGCATTCGCAAAATTGAAGTCCAACAAATGGAGAAATGCATTAAGGGAGAAATTAGTGCAGAAGACGCTATTAAAACGATAGAATCAGAAGGTAATAAGTTGCTAGATTCTAAGAATAGCTAGAGTTATTGAGATAAACCGGTGGCACTTTATTTTAAGTGCCGCCATAATTTTCTTTAGTCCTTGCAATACAGAATCCGAAAAACAGTAACGGCCGCGATAGATGCGATGATGTGCGCCGCCCCAAAAAGCCACAATTGATCTAAAAAGATTCGACCTGCAAAAACAGCCGTCGCAAAAGACCTTGCAAAGTTCGCGGACGTGTTTGTGACAGGAATGCTGACCAGGTGAATGGCAACCAATGTTATGCCAACCAAAAGTCCGCCGAAGCCCGCCGGAAAATTATTCCTGGTTGTACATAAAACCGCGAACACCAAGACCGCTGTCGTAACAACTTCTATGATGGCTGCCGCCATACACGTATATCCCATAGGTGAATGAGCGCCAAATCCGTTAGAGGCAAACCCCGCATGAACATCAAAGCCAGCCTTGCCAGAGGCGATCACGTAAACGATGGCGGCTCCCACAAGAGCCCCTGCTACTTGCATGATAATATACGGAATCACGTGACGCGCCTGAAATTTCCCAGCAAAGCAAAGTGCTAAAGTTACCGCCGGGTTGATATGACATCCCGAGACGGGCCCAATGGTGTACGCCAACAGCATCAACGTTAGCCCAAAAGCCAGTGAGACGCCCAAAAAGCCGATGGACGAACCAGCCAGCACAGCCGCCCCCACCCCCATGACAACCAAGAGCAATGTCCCTATAAATTCTGCAAAATATTTAGGCAGGTTCGAGCACATATACAATTTCCAAAAAAATTACTACAACTTTTAACATGATATCATTGTTTTTAGATTAATTTAAAACGATTTTTTGTTTTTAAGCTAAACATATATTATGCAATAAGATCCATTTATAAATATCATTAAATATATATTAACAATATAAACATACAATGAATTTACAATCATAAAATTAATATTTGGAATAAAAGATGTTTATTAATAAAATTATACAGAACTTACTTTTAGTATCGGCTCTTGGTGCGTCTGCGTATGCAACAGGGGCACAATCGGTGAGTGGACCTACCTTCCTGTTTAAAGGAAACGGCCCCCTTGATGGCAGCGGAGGGGCAGCGAATCCGCCACGACCCCGCGCCATTTTGCATGCGTTTGATTTGTCGCTTACGACTATTACAAGACCTGAAACCTTTAAACCCGACGATTCAACCCCCTCAGCGTTCACGGCTTCTAAGATGGACCCAATTAGCAATAGTTTCATAGACCGTGCCTCAAACAGAGGGTATTCACACATCCAAATATCCGCTACGCAGTATAATCCCACCGTTTATAACGTCTGGAGCGAAGCCTATAGACCTCTTGTTATGATTCTTGATGACCCACAAGCAACATCAACATCCCCTTCCTATAACTCTCGGCAAGCTTATTTAAACACCGTTAAGGATGCTTTAACGAGCGCGAGTGGTTCAACCTCTAACTTAATTGATCTAAAGAAATATGGGGCTACTATTCCAGATACGGCTAATAGTGGCAAGTATATTACTGTTGGGTATATGCTGCAAAGTGCACTATATGGTGGGCTCACAGACTTATTACCTCTCATTAATTACGCAAAAGCCAAGAATATTGGCTTTGTCGCAGACGTTGTGTTTAACCAAGTTGATGACTTTATGAAAGAACTAAAAGATAAAAGCAAACCTTCGACTTCGTTATTTACTTTGAGGCCAGCTTATATAAATGGTTACACGCCACAACTTGATACGACCAGGGTCTTTCCAACTGATGCAAAGGGTAATGGTTTTTTTACTCCATCATCATCATCATCCTGGAACTATGGTCCCCAATTTAACTTAAGCAATTCGTATGTGCAGGATATGATCGTTGGTTACCTACAGTTCCTTTATGACATTGGTATTGCAGGAATTCGTATAGATTATCTGTCTGCAACCAGTCCAGGCAATTGGCAAATAATTTTGCAAAAAGCATACAACAAAGGAGTCACTTTTAATCTTGGATACGGAGAAAAATTCGATTCTTGGCTTCCAAGTATTAGTCCCTACGCTCAAATCATGCCATTGGAAGACTTTACCTTACAACAAAACAGCCTAGGAACATCCTGCATTAATAATTTGAATAATGGTAGTATCAGTAGCCTTGTCATGCCGAATGCTCTTGGCAACACTCAATCAGCCGTTAACTTTACCGTAATACATGACATGTTCCCAAACATAGGGGGAAGCAGGTTTTGGTTTTACGGGGGATTTAACCAGCAGGGACAAGATAGCAATCATTCTTACACTTCCGATAAAAATATGATACACGTACCGAACCCAACCAATGTTAGCAGCTGCACAATTTGTGCCGCCCAGAGAACCAATCCCGCATTGATTATCAATTCACAGTTAGGTAACGCTTACCTGCTAGCAAAACGTGATGGATCGCCCCTCATCATACGGTTTGAAGATGAAGCAGGTAATTTGTCTGGCACTTCAGCAACAGCAACTGGTGACTTTGCTGATATCATAAAAAACGCTCTTGCCTTCAGAACAGCCATGGATGCCAAAAACGCTCCACACGAGTACATGGTAGCTCTTGATAGAAAAACATTACTAATTGCCCGGCAGTTTGGTTTTGCGGTCATTAATGTGGGTTTAAATAACCGCACCATCGCTTTGAGTGACCTTCAAAAGGTCCCCTCAGCGTATATACCCGACACTAGCTACACATCCGCTAATACCACAGGTTCCTATTACATAGACCTAGCAGACACAAACACGCCGCCTGCAAAGTATACAAAAACTTCATCCGGATTTAAAACTGGCGCAACCAACGCAACAGCCTCTTCAAGAAATGTTAAATACTTCGTCTTGCAAAACCCGCCAACATCTATGAGTTCAAGGTCAGTGGTGTTCGAGGCAAAGAACGCTAATACATCTAGTTTTGGGCAACAATTATTTGTTTTGGGTAATCATCCATTGTTGGGCAATTGGTCAGCCCGTCCTGACTTTTTGAATATCATGATGAATTTAAGCTCCACAGGCAATATGTATCCAAAATGGCAAACCATCCCCATCAGCTTTCCATCAGAATATTCTGTTTCCTATAAATTTGCGAAGGGAACTGTGGATGATAATCAACAACGTACAATAAATGAATGGGAACCAGGTAATAATCGGACCTTAAATGTTAATGCAGGATCAGATCTTCAGTATGAGTGGCGCAACTACGGAAGCTAAGTTAGCAAAACAGGCTGGGTAGGGGCAGCCGTTGTCCCCGCCAGCCTTGCCAGAGGCGATCATATAAACGGATAGACGCCCCCACAAGGGCGCCTGCCACTTGCATCACAATGTACGGCACCACCTGACGCGCCTAAAATTTCCCCGAAAAACAAAGCCCCAGTGTTACCGCCGGATTAATGTGACAGCCTGAGACAGGCCCAAGGGTATACGCCAACAGCATCAACGTAAGCCCCAACGCCAGAGAGACACCCAAAAAACCGATGGACGAACCAGCCAACACAGCCGCCCCCACCCCCATAACGATCAAAAGCAATGTTCCTATAAATTCTGCAAAATATTTAGACAGGTTCGAGCACATATACAATTTCCAAAAAAATTACTACAACTTTTAGCATGATATCATTGTTTTTAGATTAATTTAATAGAATTTTTTTGTTTCAGATTAAATTTATATTTTGTAACAAGATCCATTTTTAAACATTATTAACCACATGTTAACAACTTACATTCATAATATATTGATATTTATTAAATTAATATTGGTAGAAAAACATGCGTATTAATAAAATTATACAGGGCTTACTTTTAGTATCGGCTCTTGGTACCTCTGCGTATGCAACAGGGGCACAATCAGTCAGCGGACCGATGTTCTTGTTTAAAGGAAATGGCCCTCTTGATGGCAGCGGTGGAGCAGCGAATCCCCCCCGGCCTCGGGCCATTTTGCATGCGTTCGATCTGTCGTTAGTTCCCATTGAAAGATATCCAACGTTTGATTTTAGTTACTTTCCAATTTATAAAACTGCTAACATGAGCCCTCTCAATCAATCGTATATTGATACGTGCCAGCCAAAGGGGGTATTCACATATCCAAATTTCCCCTATGCAATATGCACCAGCTCTTTTGAACACATGGAATTCGGCTTATCAGCCTTATATCATGATTCTGAACGATCAGAATCTTACTCAACAACCCACAACTCAATCAAAACCTACAGCGCTCCCAGTGGCGCCATATGCACCTTACTACCCACGACCATTCAACGAACCATCTTACGGGGGGTACCAATGCGGCTTTTGGAAGTACAATGCTCCCTGGGAAAGTCCTGCTGTGTTTGATTCTGCCAATTGCATCCTCGTCAATGGGGTAGTACCTGCCTTAAAAGCTTCAGGACCAGCAAGCACCTCAATAGCAAATACCTTGTCCGATCTTACCAGTTATGGAGTTTCTATTCCGGACAGCACTTCAACGGCTCAAAACTCAAAGAAAAATATTACTGTCGGGTACATGCCACAAAGCAGGTTATATGGCGGCATTACGGACTTGACGACCTTTATTCAAGCAGCAAAAAACGTAACCCCATCAGTTGGTGTTATTGTTGACGTGGTCTTCGCCCACGTTACTTTTGATATGCAGGATGCAACTAATAAGGCTGTTTTGCACCCCATGAAAATTGCTGGTTTGAATGTTGCACAAGACTTCAAGACCTTTCCTGATGGCTTTTTCAAGTCACAGTCCAGTTGGGAGGGATTCGGTCCCCAGTTGAATTTAGGCAATTCGTATGTACAAGACATGATTGTTGGCTACTTAAGAATTCTTCGTGACATTGGGGTTGCCGGAATCCGTATAGATAATTCAAAGGCAACCAGCCCAAGTAATTGGCAGTCTATTTTTCAAAAAGCAAAGAATAAAGGCATCACCTTTGATCGTGGATATGGAGAAGCTTATGATTATAGTCTTTCTACAGTCACCCCCTATGCTCAAGTGACACCAATGGAGGATTTCATCTTACAAAACAGTCTGGCAAAATCATGTATTGCCAATTCAAACAATGGCAGCATTGGGAAACTTATCATGCCAGCAGCCCTTGGCAATGCTCAATCGGGAGCAACATTTTCCGTTAACCACGACATGTTTCCCAACATAGGAGGTAGCAGGAATGGGTTTTACAACAGTGGAATGCACACTTATGACTCTCTGGGTATGGTACATAACGCTAATGGTGGCACCGATCCTAAACAAACACTGCCAGGGAATCCTAGTATCTGTATAATTTGCGCAGAGGAACGAACAAACCCCGCATTTATTATCAATTCACAACTAGCTAACGCCTACCTGTTGGCTAAACGCGATGGATCACCCCTTATTATGCGCTTTGAAGATGAGGTTGGCTCCCAACCTGTATCCGCTGTGTCGCCTTACACCAAACAAAAGATACAAGTCGCCACCGGTGACTTTGCTGATATCATAAAAAATGCTCTTGCCTTCAGAAAAGCAATGGATGACAAAAATGCCCAATACGAATACATGGTGAAACTTGATGACAACACATTGTTAATTGCTCGTCAGTTTGGGTTTGCCGTGATTAATGTAGGGCCAAATAATCGCTCCATTACTTCGAACGACCTCAAAAAGGACTCCAATGTTAACATCCCCAACGGAGTATATAAGGATGAAGCTGGGGCTTCTTACACAAAGAGTTCAAGTAGCTTCAGCGCCACAGCTTATTCTAGAAATGTCAAATACTTTACTTATGATAGCTTCACAACTGTCTTTTCGTTACGTACCACAAAGTCAAATGTCTATTTGGTTGGAGGTGCTACGGAGTTGGGCAATTGGAATACGGCGAATGCTATCCCCATGTCTGGTTCTTCTGCATTAAGTATGTCTGTGAAATTCAACACACCATATGCTTCGGTGCCTTATAAGTATATCCAAAAAAATGGCGCCGCAATAACTTGGTACCCAGGAAATGATTTAACTATTCCAACCGGCGCCGCAACGACAAACGATACCTGGTAATGGTAAGGTCATGGATACAGAACGAGCGGCACGATCACGGTGGAAGCTAGAAATACAGAGGTGGTTAATGCCCGGGGCCGCTTTTCCCAAACACCACCACCCTTTCAATGCCTGACAGGTCAGGGTAGGTGGCCAGAAAAACCAACCCTGCCTGTTTTGCCACCCACCGAACCGTATCCCCCTGCCCCAGGCCAATCTCCAAAAAGGCTAGACTATAGGGGTGCATTAAAGCAGGAAGCTGAGGCAACAGGGCCCGATAAGCTGCCAGACCATCCTCCCCGGCATATAAAGCCTGATGGGGATCATACTGTTTCACCGAATCCTCCAGCAGATCGTTCAACCCAATATAGGGGGGGTTGCTGATCAATACGTCGAATGTCCCCTGCATCCCCTCTGCCCAGTTGCCCTTGATAAAAGAGGCCCGTTGATCCAAACCCAGCCGCCCAGCATTCTGTTGGGCCACGGCCAGGGCAGCATCGCTGATATCGACCCCCACCCCTAAACTGTTGGGATATTCCGATAATAAGCTTAGAAACAGACACCCCGTCCCTGTGCCAAAATCAATTATGGTTAATGGTATATCGTGATCAGGAAAATGTTCCAAGACAGCCTGAATCAAAGTCTCGCTGTCGGGCCTGGGATCCAGGGTATCGGCCGTCACCTTAAACGGTAGACTCCAAAATTCCCGCTGCCCTATAATTTTTGACAAGGGTTCGTTATTGCAACGGCGCTGGACTAAAGGGACCAACCGGTCAAAATCTTCGCCGCTGATGGCAGGCTCAAAAAAAACATCTGTATAAGATCGATTTTGAAGGAAGGCGATTAAAAGCGTCAGTTCACGCCTTGGGTTGTCTATCCCGGCCGCCTGGAGTTGGCTGATAAGGGTCTGCAAATCCTTTGAAAACGCCCTCAAGCCGCAACAATGCCTTTTTCTTTTAACAAATCTTGTAATTCACCTGCCTGGTGCATTTCGCGAACAATGTCACACCCACCAATGAATTCGCCCTGAAGATACAACTGCGGAATCGTTGGCCAATTGCTATAATCCTTAATCCCCTGGCGAATCTCAGGATCAGCCAAAACGTTAACCGCCTTGAATGGAATGCCCATCGACTTTAAAATTTGGATAACAATGGCGGAAAAACCGCACTGGGGAGTCTCTGCTGTTCCCTTCACGTACAAAACAACGGCATTTTGAGTAAGGTCATCTTGAATTCGTTCTTGCACAGTGATTGTCATAACGTATTTCCTTTTGAAGTTTCTGGGGGCAAAACGCCCGTTTTAAGTGCCATGGCGTGTAGGTCCCCGCCCATTTTACCGTTTAGCGCCTGATAGACCATTTGGTGCTGCTGCACCCTTGTTTTTCCAATAAAATCATCGCTTAAAACTGTTACTTGGTAATGGTCATTATCACCAGCTAAATCTTGTATTTCAATGACACCATCTTGGAAACAGTCGCGAAGCAACTTTTCCAAAACATTACTTGGCAGAGGCATTAAAGAATTTCCTCTCGAATCAACAAATCAGCCGGCCCACCCGCCTTTAAAAGCCCAAATTTCTCTGCCAATTTTTGGTACCGTGACCGCTGATCACAATGACCAAGATCTTCACCGCTTAAGGAATCAATGTCAAGGCGCTCCCCCGATTCAATGTCCAAAACGCAACAACTGTCGGCACTAATCTCGTCAATCAGAACAATTTGCGTGTCGCCCATGTAATCAGAAAGATAAACCCTACCAAACTCCAACTGATACCGTATAAGGCGTAAGCCAAGAGCAATAAACTGACCACACAAAAAGTCATTAATCCTCTGCGTCATTTCTTTGATGCAGTCCAATTCATCTTCATCCGCCCAGCCCAATGCCGTGATATGACGTTCTGAAATAACAGATTCCGCATAATCCTTACTTTTAACGTGAAACTCTGGAATAGCTTCAGGCAGCAGCATCCCCTCTTCAAGACCCAGACGTTTCGCAAAATTATCAATGGCTAAGTTATGGACAATCACATGACAGGGCAAATTCTGTGTAGCCCGCACCAATTGCTCGCGCATGTTAAGGCGACGTATTAAATGCGTCTGCACACCAATCTCATTCAGACGCACCATAAACATTTCCGATAGACGATTGTTAATAACACCCTTCCCAATCACGGAAACGCCGTCTTGTTTTTTGCAGTTATCTTTAAAATACAAAACGAAGGTACCCGGATCAGGCCCGTCAAACAAAGTCTTGGTGCGGCCTTCATAAAGATGACGACGGCGAGGCGGCTTTCTATCGCCCAACAAAGCTGGTTTAGAACCAATTGACATGCGCATAACCTTTATAAAATGCCCAATTTGTCTAGATACCTCTCTTAAACAATTTTTCAGAAGCTTCCGTCTCCCTTGCATCCCATTTGTCACCCCCGCGAAGGCGGGGGTCCAGTTGTATTATTATCTAGATTCCCGCTTGCGCGGGAATGACATCTGGAACGTTAAAGGGACGAGAAAAAACTTGCAAATCATTTGAAAGAGGTATAGCAAATTTTGCTTAAATCAGCAATCTTATTACTACTGAACATTAAGTGGGAATCACGGGTTACTATGTCAACACCAAAATTAAGCACCTTTCGAAAATTATGGCCATCTTTATGGCCGCAATGCATGCCGGGCGTTAGGGTGCGTGTTGTTATTGCCTCGGCCGCATTAATTTTATCAAAAATCGCTTTGTTGGCCACGCCCTTAACTTGGAAATATGCTGTAGATCACCTGATGCATAACCCTAAGATTATACCCTATTCCTTAATTATCTTTTATGGGGCGGCTCGTCTGGCGTCGTCCTTATTTTCAGAGGTTCGAGACGCCGTCTTTGCGCAAGTTGCCCAGCGTGCTTTACGCCAAATCGGGGTTAAGGTCTTTGAACATTTGCACCATTTAAGTTTACGGTTCCACCTTGACCGCCAAACAGGGGGAATCACCCGCATTATTGAACGAGGAACCAAGTCGATTGAAACTTTATTGACATTTCTGACATTTAGCATTTTACCCACTATCGTTGAAATCATTTTGGTCTGTGGGGCTTTGTGGTGGTTTTATGGTATCAGCTTTTCGATGGTAATTTTGGTCACCATGGCTGCCTACATATTTTACACCCTAAAGCTGACCGAGTGGCGCATTCATTATGTGCGTTCCATGAACGCCAGTGATAATTTGGCCCAGACCAAGGCCATAGATAGTTTGTTAAATTACGAAACAGTAAAATACTTTTCCAATGAGGTGCACGAGAAAAATCGATTTGATGCGGCTTTGCGGCAGTATGAAATCGCTGCTTTGCAAGGCAAAATCAGTTTATCGTACCTAAACATTGGGCAAGCTGTGATTATGTCTTTAGGGCTGATTGCTGTGATGGTATTGGCGAGCCTGGGCATTACTCAAAACACAATGACCACAGGTGATTTAATTGCCGTCAACCTTTTCCTGATTCAGTTGGCCATTCCTTTGTTTAACTTAGGTTTTGCCTACCGTGAAATTAAGCTGGCCCTGGTCAACTTAGAAGAAATGTTCCATTTGTTGGATGAACCGCAGGACATTAAGGATATACCCAATGCTCGGCCACTTGCCTTTAAGGGAGGTAAAGTTATTTTTGACAAGGTTAGCTTTGCCTATCAACCCATGGCGATTGCACTGACATCTCCTCAGCCTAGTTTTTAAAATTACGGTTTCTGCTATTTCCCAAACTTTTGTAGATTGATTTGATTTTGTAGGTTTTGAGAGATCTACTTCCTGTTTTTTTTATTTTTAGACACTATCCTCCCCTTTAAAAGACTTACCGTTTATATCAGTCAATCCGCTCAAACGCGCTTTAAATTGTGGTCAGCGGTTAGAATTTTCAATAAGTATTTGTTGTCCCAGCCTGCTACCTTCCGTCGACAGCTCACCCCTCGTTTATTCGTTTTTTCTTGCTTGAGTAGATTCAAAGCAATACGTCTCATGACAGCCAAATTCTTGGCCGCGTGGCCAACATGCACCTGGTTATGGTCTTCCCTAAAACCTACATCCAAAGACCAGTGCAGGTTAATTTCTATGTTCCAGTGTTTTCTGACAGCAACCATAAACTGATCAATATTTTCATAGGCTAAACTTGTTAGAAAGTAGCGGGTACTACGCTCAACCTGATTATTAGTTGTGCGTGTTGTTTCAAGCATGCCAACACCCTTTAACCCAGGCCAACGAAGTTGAAATACTGCCGGATCGCGTGCTGATACTAATGTATAGCGACGTGTTTCTATGCGACCATGATCATGGATCTTCTCTACTTTCCGTCGATTAAGCATCTTCTTGTACTGACGTGATTCTCCTATATGGAAAATTGCCTTGACCATTTCATGAAGCTTCGGTTGATTATCTTTTAGAGCTAATACGTAGTCTGCACCTTGAATTAAGATCTCTTCAGCAATTGACTGCTGACAACCCATGGCGTCAATGGTGACTGTACTACCAGTAACATCAATCATCTTGAGTAATTTTGGAATGGCTGTAATTTCATTGGATTTTTCATCCGTTTTAACTTGCCCTAAAAGAAGACTTTGATTGCTTGCCCAGGCACTTACAATGTGTAGGGCTTTTTTCTCTTTTCTTCTGTTGCCAGAACCCCGTAGCGTTTTTCCATCAATAGCAATAATCTCAGAATTAACATCGATAGAGAGTGACTTGATCCATGCATAAAAGCAGGATTCAAATTGCTCTGGGTCAAGTATGGAAAACACACGGCCAAAAGTATCATGAGATGGCACACCATTAGGCAGCTCGAGAAATGTTGATAACCAATCGTATTTGGCTTTGCCAAATTCACTAATATCAACCCAGTTATCAGCGCCACAAATTGTGGCCAATATTGTTATTACCAAGATATCGTGCAATTTGTGAAGCTTGTTGTGGTTATCAATACGAGGATCGGCAAGAGGTTCAAAATGTTTGAGGAAAGTATCTGATAACTGCATCCCTGTTTCCTTTTTCTTTATTGAGAAAAAAGAATAATAACAACGGATAGAACAGCAGAAAAGCCGAATAAAAAATTAGGAAATAATTTTTAGAATACTAAACTAATTTTCAGTGCAATCGCCATGATTTGGGCCTAAGCCTTCCCCCAAAAAGAATTACCGTCAATTTAGCCCCTGCAGATATCCAAAAAGAAGGGTCCCATTACGATCTACCCATCGCCTTGGGCTTGATGGCCGCCATGGATGGTGTTGAACTGAGCCAGTACACGGCCCTTGGCGAACTGGGATTGGATGGTCGATTGGCAGCCGTGGTGGGTGTTTTGCCAGCTGCCATGAACGCTTTGATGCATCATCGGGGGTTAATCTGCCCAGAGGTCAGCAGTCGCGAAGCCGCCTGGGCTGGTGATTTAAAAATCTTAGCCGCCCCTAATTTATTAGCCCTTATGAATCATTTCAAGGGCACACAAGTGCTTCGCCCCCCCGTTGCTGAACTAGCCCCAGCATCGTTGTCTAATGGTCAAACCGTTGATTTAAAAGATATTAAGGGGCAATCCTTGGCGAAACGAGCCTTGGAAATTGCAGCCGCTGGTGGTCACAATATCTTGATGATGGGGCCCCCTGGTGCTGGAAAATCCATGTTGGCACGTTGTTTGCCAAGTCTGCTTCCTCCGCTGGAACCAGCCGAAGCTTTGGAAGTCACCATGATTCATAGTCTGGCTGGTTTGTTGCCCGAAAGCGGCTTGATTCATCAACGCCCCTTTCGCGACCCACATCATTCGGCATCTTTGGTCTCGCTGGTCGGGGGTGGGAATCGTGTCAAGCCGGGGGAAATATCCCTGGCCCACCAAGGGGTGTTGTTTTTAGACGAATTGCCCGAATTTTCGCGCCCAACTCTGGAATCTTTGCGTCAACCTTTAGAAACGGGGAAAATTGTTGTCGCAAGAGCCAACAACCATGCGACCTATCCTGCCCGAATCCAACTGGTTGCTGCCATGAACCCCTGTCGGTGTGGGTATTTTGGCGATTTAGAACGTCAATGTCATCGCGCCCCCGTTTGCGCCAATGACTATCAAAATAAAATCTCGGGCCCTTTATTGGATCGATTCGATTTATTGTTTCATGTGCAGGCCTTGAATGCTGATGAATTATTAAGTCAGCATGAATCCGAACCCAGCCACGTTGTGGCAAACCGGGTAAGAAAGGCCAGAAAACGTCAACAACACCGTCATCAAAATCTTTACAGCTGGTTAAATGCAACCATTGATGGTGATCACCTAAAGCAGATTGCTGAATTGGACGAGGAAGGTAAAGCGCTGTTAGGAAAAGCCGTTGAAAAATTGAGATTATCAGCTCGGAGCTATCATCGTATTTTGCGGGTAAGCCGAACCATCGCCGACCTGGAAGAGAGCCAATCCATTCGGAAGCATCATATTGCTGAAACGTTGGGGTATCGTCAAAAGACTTAATTTTAACTAAAACATACTAAATTTTTAAAAAGTTAACCAAAAATTAACGTTTATGCACTACTATGAAGGATGTTAAGAAACATTTTTTCTGGAGCCAGCATGCGCATACCTTTCATTCCTTTTATTCCTGTATACATCGCCGTATCAACCTTGATTTTCTTTCAGGCTGCGACCGCATCTTCTGTACAAAACGTCTCTTCGGAGCAAAACGCATCCGAAATTAGCGTAAGATGCATGATGAAACCTTATGAAGACGGTTGCACAAGCCAAATTTCTAAAAGCCAAGCTGCATTGGGCTTAGAACTTGCAATTGCAAGCGGTCAAGCAGGAGAACTGCACAATCCAGAGTCTAACATAAATGCTGCGATTGCTATGCAGCAGGCACAACAAGCACAGGCAAATGCTCGCGCTGCCGCCAATGCTGCTGCCTCAGCCGCCTAATTAACGTGGCAAAATAATGTGGTAAGATTAAGACTTCCGAAGAACTCACGCATTAAACCAGGGCGCGCTATCAAAAGCCCTGGTGACGTGATTACCGAAAAAGAAGTATCCAACCGTACGTTTCAAATTTACCGTTGGACGCCCACTTCTGACCTTTTTCAATCTGAAGCACCTAACCTTCCAAGATACGATCAATTCACCCTGAATATTAATCAATGCGGACCGATGGTTCTGGACGCGTTGATTTCCATCAAAAACAATCTAGACCCAAGTCTAACCTTTCGCCGATCATGCCGAGAGGGCGTTTGCGGAAGTTGTGCCATGAACATTGACGGGACAAATACGTTGGCCTGCATCAAGCCAATTTCCGAGGTAGAGGGAACAATTAAAATTACTCCACTGCCTCACATGCCGGTGATCAAAGACTTGGTCCCCGATTTAAAACACGCCTATGCTCAGTATGCATCCATTGAGCCCTGGTTAAAAATATCGTCACCCGCCCCCATAAACCAAGAACATAAACAAAGTCCAACGGATCGAGCCAAACTAGACGGCCTATGGGATTGTGTCCTCTGTTTTTGTTGTTCGACTGCCTGCCCCAGTTACTGGTGGAATGGTGATCAGTTTTTGGGCCCGGCCGTTCTTTTACAAAGCTTTCGATGGATAGAAGACAGTCGGGACGAAGGCCGCCAAGAACGCCTTGAACAACTAAACGACGAGATGAAATTGTACCGGTGCCACACCATCATGAATTGTGCGAAAACCTGTCCTAAAGGCTTAAACCCAGCCAAAGCGATTAGCCAGATTAAACAGAAAATCAGCCACGAGATTGATTAGAGAGTTTTTACTTGATAAGCATGGTGAGGTTAAAAATAATTAGTTTAAATTTTATATATTATTAAGCTTAATTTAATGCTTTCATGCCACATTAGAAATATGAGATTAAAAACTGCGCAGAATAACATGCTAAAAAAATTTTTAACCGTTACGTTCAGCTTATTTATTCTTTCATCTGTTTCGACCGATTATGCCCATGCCAGTGATGAAGCTTCGGCTAAGAAGAAAGAAACGGCAGCTAAAAACAAGGAAAAATCTGCCAAAGATAAGGAAAAGAAAGCTAAAAATAAAGAGAAAGCCGCAAAAGCTAAAGAGAAAAAAGCTAAAGATAAAGAAAAGGCAGCTCAAAAGGCAATAAAGGATGCTCAAAAAGCCTTAAAAGATGCGCAGAAAGAAGAAAAAGCCGATCAAAAAGAAGAAAAGGATGCTCAAAAAGAAGAGAAGAACGCGGAAAAGGCAGAAAAAGATGCATTAAATGATGAAAAGAAAGCCCAAAAAGCAGAAGCTGATGCCAAAAAGAAAGCTGATACCAAGAAGAAAGCTGATAATGATAAGAAAACGAAAAATAAAAGTGGGAGCTCTAAATCAAAAGCTTCTAGGTTTAGCGGATTCCTGGATAGTGCAAAGGAAAAAGCAAAAGAAGCCGCTCAGCAAGCTGCAGATTCTGAAATAGGGCAAGCTCTCAAGGAAAAAGCCGCTGAGAAAGCCGCTGAATATGAGGAAGCTGCTAAAGCAAAAGCCCTTGAAAAGGTTTCTAATTCCTCACTCGGCCAAAAGGCTTTGAATCTGAAAGAAAAGGCTGATCATTTAAAAGAGCAAGCGGATGGGGCTTTGGGGATAGCAGATAACGGTAACTCTTCTGATGACGCAGAAGAAGCACCAGCTGAAGACGAGGATTCTGCCGAAGATGATAATAGCGAAGGAGGCGAAGAATAATTCGCCTCCTAATAATTATTTGCCTTAGCCAAAAACTTTTAAAAAGCCAATTTTAACTTCTAACCACTAACGGCATATCATCCAAAAGGCTGACCCAGCCCTTTGGAAGCCACCTTTCTAGGCTCGCGTTTTCTGAAGGAAGACACCACAAGCTTGGATAAATTTGCCCTGCAACCGATTCAAGCTCCAGCCAATTATTAAGGGCAATTTCACGACTTTCCTTTCCATCAGAAACCTTTTTATAACCAGTTATCTTATCAACCAAACCTGCCCCAAACTGTTCTTGCTTCTGAAACCAAGAAATTACCCTTTTTAATCCCACAATAAAACCAGGAACAGGGGAACTTGTAAGCGCGGAAGACGTCAGTTGGAAAATTTGCGTTTCTCCGGTTGAGCTATCAATCACCTCTCCTGCACCGGCACTGTGCACATCGCCACCCAAGAAAATAACCTTTTTCCCCTTGGATTTTACAAAATTTGCCACAAACTTTTGTATAATGTGATTCCGCTCAGCGACATGCGTTGTGTATGACCATTCATCAACGCCATCCGTACTTAAATCTGTGTTACTTTGTTCAATAGGGTCTTTCTCAATCTTTTGATACAAAGATTTCAAACATGTATGTTTATTAAAAAACTGTAACATTTTAGTAAACGGATTAAGATTTTGATAAACCACTGGTATCTCAGTCACAAAGAAAAGATTTGTTTGATTGACGGCATTTAGTTTATTAAACATAAAGTTCAGCGATTCAGGTGAACTGATTTGATTCACCGTTCTTTCTGTTCGTGTATCAAGACCATAGAAAGCCATAGTTTCAAATTGCAAAAGGTAATTGTATGATAACAAAGAAGCGCCCTTAATGACCCCTATTAACCCCGTATCGCTGGGCCTTGTCTTTGTTGTGTGATGCTGGAAAAGCATGTAAAAACGTTCTGCAACTTGCTCTATTTTTGCCATAACCGGCGGAAGGTCAACGTAAGACCCTTTACCATTAAAATACTCGTGGTCACTGGAAAGTGATTTACTGGGAACTGTTGCTAAAAATTCCTTAAACCCTGGTTTGCAATAATGTGCACTATAGTACTGAAGAAGAGCGGTAGTCAGGTCATTTTCTACCTGCTGTGCTTTGTCATCAGATAAAGGTGCCATTCTGGTTTGCGTATCTGCCATCATCTGCGTATTCCGGCGAATTCGAACGGCAATTCTGGTTTTATCCGAATGGCCGTTCCGGTTTAATTCGAACGGTGAATCCGGTTTTATCCGAACGCGGATTCTGGTTTAATTCGAATACGAATCAAAGAGAAGCGAACTCTCCGATTTTATCTCATTTTTTCACCCCTTCATTGTTTGTGATTTCCGTTGTGTCATGCAAAGGACCCTCGATGTTTTTTTGTTTGGTGTTTTCCTGATCCTTTTCTTTACTCCTCACTTTTCTCATAGATTCCCCTTTAATTTCAAGCCTATAAGAATTATGAACCAACCTATCGAGGATAGCATCCGCTAACGTCTCATTTCCTATGGTTTCGTGCCAGAGTTTGACAGGAATCTGACTGGTGACAATCGTAGAGCGTTTATCATGTCGGTCATCCAAAACCTCCAATAAGTCACGGCGTTGCTCATCTGTCAGAATAGACAATCCAAAATCATCTAAAATTAAAACCTCCGTTTTAGCAAGTTCACTCATTCTTTTTCCATAACTCCCATCCCCCTTTCCAAGCTGCAATTCGCTAAGCAAGCGACTGAGGCGGCAGTAATGAACTTTATAACCTTGAAGGCAAGCCTTGTGGGCCAGAGCACAAGCCAAGAATGTTTTCCCCGTGCCACACGGCCCAACAATCAAAATATTATGATGAGAAGCAACCCATTGGCATTGAGAAAGTGTGGCCAACAAAGATTTGTCTAGGTTACGCTGACATGAATGGTCAATATCTTCAAGGCAGGCCGTCTGCTGTAGTTTGGCACTGCGCAAGCGTGCCTGTAATTGCCTGTTTTCCCGGGCGATGACTTCTGTATCAACCAACAAGCCAAGACGTTCTTCAAAGCTCAGCTGCGTTATGGTTGGTTGCTCCAGCTGTTCTTTAAAGGCTTTTGCCATAGAATGAAGACGAAGTTTTTGAAGGTTGTAAACAATTGGATTCAGTAACATGAAAGGGTCTCCTTTTTTAGATTATTTAAAGTATTTTTGGCCACGAATATATTCGTGAGAATCAGAGAGGCTATTGACTTCTGAGGACGAGGATAAAGACTGTTGATCCATCTTGTTCTTCAAAATAGATTCAACATTTTTGTAACTGTGGCCTCCTATCTCTAAAGCCCTTTTACAAGCCAGCTCTAAACGGTCTTCACCGTAACTCTTGCCGAGCCTTAAAATCCCAAGACACGTGCGAAACCCCTGTTGAGGATGGGCGCGTGAAGCCATGATGACTTCTATCAATTTTGCCGTTGCTTCCCCCGTTTTCTTGGCCCAAGAAACAATTCGTTCGGGTGTCCATTCCACCTGTGCTTGATGAGCTTTTGGCATGTGCAGAGTATTTGTCGTATATCCGTTGGCACCATAACTTCTGACATGGGTCGCGACACATTTATTCTGACAAAAAATTTCAACAATCGTCGGTCCATAGCGAACATAGAGAGATTCCTTTGCCAAGGCATAGGGAACACTGTAAAAATGCTTGTCTAACTCAATATGGTAGTTGAAGCCGGCTTTAACTTTTTTCCACTCGGCGTACTCATACCGAGTTGTTGGAAGGGATTTTAATGCCTGTTTCTCAAGGTCTTGAAAGTGGCTTAAACGGGATCCTGGCAGTTTTTGGAAAGGACGTCGGTTTAAGACATCCAAAAGTGGCTGAATAGCTTGGTTTAACTCGCTCAAGCTAAAAAAGGTACGGTTACGAAGCTTGGCCAGAATTTGTCTCTCGACTTGTTGGACTGCATTCTCAACTTTAGCTTTATCCTTCGGACTTCTTGACCTTGTTGGAATAATTGCGACGCCGTAATAAGAGGCCATATCTTGATAGGTTGGGTTGATATCAGGTTCGTAAAGATGCGCCTTATGGACCCCACTCTTTAAATTGTCTGGCACAACAATCTCTGGACAGCCACCATAATATTCAAACGCATTCACGTGAGACTTGATCCAGTCTGCAAGCGTTTGGGTCCATGTGGCCTCCACGTAGGTAAAACTGGACGCACCAAGCGCAGCTACAAAAATCTGTGCTTCACCGACTTCCCCTGTCGACGTATCCGTTACAACGGACATCGTTTGACCGGCATAATCCACAAAAAGTCTCTCTCCTGCTTTGTGGGTCTGGTGCATCCAGACATCAAGTGTTGAATTACGCCATCCTCGGTAAACGTCGCAGAACTGGCTGTAGCTAATCCCTTGGGGGTACTTTTCTTTATACTCACTCCATAATAATTGTAACGTAACATGCTTGCACTTGAGTTCTTTATGAATATAAATGCAATCAATCTCTCCCCGTTGTTCTTTATTGATTTTTTGAGCAGGCGGATACAGCTTGATCTCCAACTCTTCGTCGCCTAGATTGTCGGGCACAGGCCAGCTTAAGTTAACTGCTTTTGCCCTCTTGACGCCTTCAACCGCCGTACTCGCGCTAATGCCAATGCTCTTGGCTATCTCCTGGTAACTACATCCACAGCTGTACCGTAAACGTAAGATTTCTCTGATCTTTCTCATTGATATGTGACTCCGTGACATGGGCTGTTCCTTTCATGTTTTGTTGAACAAAAAAAGGATACAGCGTTCATAAAACGCGTTTTATAACCAAAGGTCTCCTTGATACAGGAGGTCAAAGGCCATCGCTTCGTCTTGGAATCGTTATTCGATTTAAACCAGAATCACTGTTCGATTTGAGCCGGAATCACTGTTCGGTTTAGACCGGAATCACTGTTCGGTTTAGACCGGAATACGCAATCATCACCTGTTTTACACTCTCCAAACCAAAAACACCGGCGTTATGATTACCCCACCCCATATCAAGATAGACTTGATCACCGTCTAAAATGCCCAGATGAAAAGGCTTTTCATCATGAGTTTTGTTAATTTTTTGCCATATTGAAGTCGGCTTTGAATATTCATTACACGTCCCAAAAAACACATGGGGATCCGTCTTTCTTGCAGGGATATCAACAGTAAAGGCTGTACCACTGCCTATCTGGTAAGTTACCTTTGCAGAAATATTATCCCTTGGAAAAGACAATCGATACCGCCAAAATTGTTGTCCATTTATGGTATCAATTAGCTGGGGTGAAATAGGATTCTTACTACCCCCAATATTCAAAGAAAGATCGCTGTTAGGAATAGATGTGGGAGCAACAACCAAAGCACTAACGTTCCATTGGTCGTTACCAGCACCTGCATCAATGAAATTTAAAAACGGTCCAACGTAACCTGAAGACGAAGAACTTGAAGAAGCATGAAGATCAACCGATAAAAGAAACACACAAAAAAAACACAATATTTTTTTCATTTTTACACCCATTAATATGTATTATTATGAGGAGTATTATGAAGTATACTGTATTAATATTTAGTTAATATTGATGCCGCTTATTATATAAAATAAGGACATATTCAAGAATTAGCAGGGTATAATTCCAGCGTCTGCTGGCAAACAAGGTCTTGGTTAAAGTGTTGCATGACAAAATCGCGGCTTGCCTTTCCAAACGCCAACCGACGATCAGAGTTTAAGGCCAAATCTAAAATCTTCGCGGCTAATGCTTCGGAATCTTTTGGAGGGACTAGGTATCCATTCACACCATCTTTCACGATGATACGGCAACCAGGCATATCGCACGTAATAATGGGTTTGCCGCACGCCGCCGCCTCTATCAGCGATTTTGGGATGCCCTCACGATAATAGCTGGCCATGACGGCGATGTGACTTTGCTGGTATAGTTTGGGAACATCCTTTTGATACCCCAACCATTCAACGATGCCTTCCCTGTTCCATCCTTGCAAAACAGAAAGCGGAATGGCATCAGGATTTTCAAGATCAGGTTCACCCACCAATCGAAAATGTAGATGATGCCCCTGTTCTTTTAATAACCGGGCCGCTGCTACAAACTCCCCCACACCTTTTGTCCAAAGCAACCGCGATACATGAACGACCGTAACGGGTTCAGCTGGTTCACTTACGGGAAAAAAAACCGACGTATCAACGCCGGCCCCCAAAATAAGGTGAACTTGGACGCGTGGATCAAGACTTTGAATCACCTCTGCATCCTCTGGGTTTTGAACAATCACGCGCACACGCGACCAGCGCAATAACCAACGCAGAGTCAGCTTAACCGGTTTTTGTAGCCAGTGTTTTTGACTAAAAATTGCACCCAATCCAGCCACCGCGGCAATGATTCTGGGAACGCCCGCAAATAAAGCAACCAGCGTGCCATAAAGAACCGGCTTTAAAGCCACCAGGTGGACAATATCGGGGCGAAGCTGACGGTACAGTTTAAAAATCTGTCCCAAAGTTTTCAGTTCACGCAAGGGGTTCAGCCCCCCTCGATCAAAAGGAATCGGGTAAAAATCTAACCCAGCCTTTTGAATTTCCAGGTGATCACCTTTTGCGGGGGTTGCAACACTAATTTGATAACCTTGTTGCTGAGCCTTTAATGCCAAGGGCAGACGATGGCTGCAGAAATAGCGATCGTCCGCGACAAGGTAAAGGATTTTCTTATTCGACATTTTCAGAAGACCCGACAATGAAAATTGCTGGTAAAGCGTTTAACCAAACCGCGAACGTACTGCGCCCAAGAAGGGGCCCGCCCCAAAATTCCGCAGCGCCCGCCCCGCCACTCAACCACGACACGACTCTCCCTGTGCCCCAAAATCTGTCGACCTTTGGGCATATCTTCCCACAGGCTTCCAAACCTGTGAGAATTCGGCTAAAGTCTCGAAACCGGTTCCAAGACTTTATCCCAGGCAATTCCCTTGCTTTTAATAACAAGAAAAGGATTTTATATATCCCCTCGCGCACCCGACCAATCTCAGGTGTAACTAACCACCAAAACCAGATTACTATGTAAATGGTTAAAAAATGGTTAAGGGAATGATTTTTCTCCAACATTAATGAGTCACACAACCTAATCAGTGTAAACGGATTTTAACCGGGTCAGAGCAATCAATGCAACAACCGCCCCCGCTGTTAAATAAAAGGCTGGAACCAGGTTAGACCCCGTCAGAGTAATGAAAACAATGACTATTTGCGGCGCTGTCCCACCGAACAAAGGCCCACTGATGTTGGTTGTTAACGAGACGGCTGAATTTCGAACGGCCGTCGGAAACGTTTCAACCATCAATGCGGGCAACGGCCCAAAATATCCCCCGACTCCCACCGCCATCAGTGCCTGAGCCAAGAAAATATACAGCATCTGATCGCTTTGGTTTACGACCATCATCAAAGGGATGGTGCCCGCAATAAATAAAACAGCGGCCGTTCCCATCACAATTTTCCGACCATATATGTCCGATAACCAGGCAGACCCGATGGTAATCAAACTGACAAAAACCATATTGATGGTATTAATCGTAAAGGCCATACTTTTGCTGAGGTGCAAAAATTCCGTCAAATGGGTTGTCATGTAAACAAACAAAATATAAAAGCTAAGGTCGTGCAACATCACCACCAGAACCAGCGTCAACAAACTGCTGCCATGTTTTTTGAATACATCCCTAACCGGCGTTTGACTCAGATTTCCGGTTTTCTCGGCCTGTTCATATACAGGGGATTCTGCCACACTACGACGTAAATAATATCCAACCACACAAATAGAGATACCGGCCAAAAAGGGCAACCGCCATCCCCAGGCTTCCATTTGGGCATCGGTTAAAATGCTGGAAAATAAGGCGGCCATTGCCGACCCCAACATCAACCCCAACAAACAACTGGTAACGGTGAAACTGCCAACCAATCCACGGCGGTTTTTGGTGCTGTGTTCGGTTGTAAAGGTGATCGAGCCTGCGTAGTTACCACCCATGGATATGCCTTGAAGCAAGCGAAAAAGAATCAAAATAACAGGCGCTGCGCCCCCAATGTGCTCATAGGTTGGCAAAACACCGATCAAAGCTGTGGGCACCGCCATAAAAAGAATTGTTAAGACCAATGCCTTTTTTCGGCCATGACGGTCGCCAATATAACCGAAGAATAACCCGCCCAAAGGCCGCGCTAAATAGCCAGCGGCAAAGGCACCATAGGCAGACAGTAACTGGCTGATCGGATCAAAACTGGGGAAAAAAAGTTTGCCAATAATAGGGGCAAAATAACCAAATAAAGCGAAATCGTACCATTCGAACAAATTACCAGTCATGCTGGTAATGACTGTACGGGCTAACTGTTTAGACATACATCACCTACTCGTCGTAAATATTAAAAAAAGGATATGGGAATAAAGGGTATAAACTATGTATGACGGCAGCAGCCGCCTAGTCGTAGAGAAGAGAGAATGATGAAAAATAATGTCATGGTTTAAGTCTAGTTCTTAGGCAGCGTATCTGTCAAACGATTTGGGAGAAAACTTACTGGAAGTAACTTATTGTTACATTAAAATAACAACCATTGTTTTTATCCTTGCTGGGTGTCACGAAAAAGCATTACCAAAAAAAATAGAGGAGATTAAAGGTTCATAAAATTCGTTTAAGTTTTTGGTTTGTTCCAAATAAAATTTACTCTTTTTATTAAGCCCTCCAAATTTCTTTTCTCTTCCTTCCCTAAAACTCCAAGGTGTGGCCCTAACAAAAAAGAAACAACATTTGACCGCCGTACACTAATTTTATAATGTGAGTCGTATTTTAATTATATTCTGATCGGGCGTTATGCTTAAATTCTTATCCACTTTAGTAACGTGCGCATTGTTTACTATATCACTTTACGCAGCTGAACTATCTCTTTACCTGAAACCATCCTTCATTGAATTCGAAAAGTTAGTTTTGGAAATAGCGCAAACAAAAAATAATAAGATAAGGGATCAAAACGGAAAAGATCATATTGATAATATAACGAATATTCTTCTGACCGCCTTTTTACAAAGAAACCCGACCCATATAGAAAAAATTATCATACAATTCAACAGATATTCTCAAGATGTTAAATTGATATTAGCCAATGCTTTGGTAACAATAAGAGGCAAAGACGTATTAAAGGAGCTTAATTATAATTTTTCATCCCCAAAAAAGGCGTTATCTATTATCGACATTGATAAAATAAGTCTCGTTGATTTTGCAAAAAAAGGAGATTTTAAACCAATACCAGATAATACGGATTATTTGTGGGCAGCTTTTGAAGGAACTGGGGACGATAAATATCTCATTAACATTTTAACGTATTTAGCTTCAGAGCCTTTGGAAATTAGGACTCTTGCATTTGAAATGATTAATCGTGACACAATAGCTGATATTTTGGGTAAACTGACAGACGAAAAGGATTCACCTCCTGATTATAAGGATATTGTGGAGTGTTCAAACCAATTATCCAAAAAAGATAGATCTATTTCTTTAGAAAGACTAATATCTTGTAAAGTTGTACTTTGGTCTGCAATGTCGCAAAGAAATGGTAACAAAGATATTAATACCAGAATACTGAGCATTATAAAAACAAATCCAAAATTAGATTATTCAAAAGATGTTAAATTATAAGTTGGATTTTTCAAGAAAAAGAAGATTCAGGCGAATGTCCCTGACACATTCAGTTTGCCATCTCTCTCTTTGTCATTTCTGTAATCATAGCGTGTTAGATTTATTGTTACCGATTTTTACCTAATTTTTCTGATTGGACCTAATGGATAGTGTAAAACGATTATACCAAAGACGATTTGGCTTCATTACAAATTTGTGGGATTTTGATAACTTGGTCAGCACACTAAGCTTTTCCCTTAAATTCTTTTCATCTTTCTAAAAATTTCATTCGTTCATCTGCTTGTTTATCAGAAAGCCACTTCTTCTCTTTCAATAAAGTTTCAAATTGAAATGCTGCACGGTTTTGATTGAGAACCTCAGAAGGCCTATCCATAACGGCTGTATAATGGATACAAGTCATATTCAAACCCAATTCTTTTTCAATGGCGGCAACTGATTCAATTTGATTAACATTATCATCAATGAAAATGATCTTCTTGAAGTTGTGATGTTTTAAGAATTCTTTAAGGACGTCACCTTTTTTGTGAAACCAAGCCACAATAATGCCTTTATAAAAATTGACGCCATCCAAACCCAAGGAAATTTGGTCACGACCTTGCCAAGTCTTCTCAAACTGAATGCCAAATGATTTGAGTTGTTGGTAACGCCACTCTTCCATAGAAGCAATTACGCCGAAAGCCCCGCCTACCATACTCGTTAATGCGATGGTTTGAATGCCTTTCGCCTGCAAACCTTTAATTAGTAGGGGCATTTGCAAATCGACTAATTTTGGTTTTTGATCTCTTTGGATATAACTCCACAAAAGGGCATCTTTTTCAGCATCTTTTCCACAGTCACTTGCCTCATCAATTTTTTGCCTTAAATAGGGGCGATGCTTTGGATGAAGCGCGGCATCTGTTGGCACAATCAACACTTCACCCACATCAAAGATAACCAGGGTCTCTTGGTCAGCGCACTGCATGGTCTTTTCTACGACAGAAAAATCGTTAGTCCGTATGATTTCCGCAAAACAACCAATGGGGGAAAATGCCACAATTGCCAAACCCATCCTAAAAACTTTGATCATTCAGGCAGCGCCCCTAAACCCCAAACAAACCACATACATCTCTGACGAATGTTGGCGGCTGGCAGGGGGCTTGAAGTGCACGACCTTGGTAAAGCTTTTCTTCAATTTTTGCAGCAGAACATTCTCAGCCCCGCCGCGCAAAACCTTCGCCACCATGGCCCCACCCGGCTTCAAACTGACCAAACAAAATTCATAAACGTTTTCCAATAAATCCATAATTCTTATATGATCCACATCCGTCATGCCACAGGCAGGGGCTGCCATGTCACTGAGCACCACATCGGCTTTATCGGGCAAAAGGGTTTGCAACTGGGCCTGAACCGCTTCATCCAAAAAATCCCCCTGTAAAAATGTAATATCGGTTAGGGGTTTGATATCTTGCAAATCGATGGCCACAATAAGCCCCCGTTTTTTAGTCGTTATGACTTTTTGTGTGGCGACCTGGGCCCACCCACCAGGTGCCGCACCCAAATCGATGACGGTTATGCCGGGCTTCAACAGTTTGAATTTTTGATCAATTTCCAGCAATTTAAAGGCCGCGCGTGAGCGATAGCCCATGTGTTTTGCCTTGTGAACATAAGGGTCGTTTAATTGGCGCAACAACCACTGACGAGACGACGCTGTGCGTTCACGCTTGTCCTTTAATTTGACTTTATCAATATTATTTGCGGGGGGTTTAATCATAACCATCACTAGCCGAAGGAAACCTAACAATCAGGCTTCTAACAATTATTTTTTTGTTTCACTAAGGCCCAAATATAGGGATAAAATTTAAACAGTCAATGAATAAACGAAAAACGTCTTTTATACAAATATAAAAAATCCGAAAATTGACCTTGAAATGATCTTGGCGCGACATCAGATAGCATGTTAGCGTCTATAATTATGGTATTTTTGGAGTATCCTTATGTTTTCATTATCGCAAAAACATTCTTTTCTAGCCATTGCTCTTTTGGCAACATCTCTTACACCGTGCTTTAGTTCTGCTGTTGATGATGTTAATGGTTCTTCTGGTGTATCCTCTTGCTCAAGTAGGCCATTAACGCAAATTGAGGTGAGAATTCGAGCGATGCACCCTAAGCTTTTCACAGGGGAAAATAATCCTTCTATCCCAGGAGCAGCACAAAAATCTTTGTGTGCTTTTTTAGAAGATGAAAGAAAAAAACCTTCAACTATTTCACAACCAGACTTTTTGGAGAGCAATCCATATGGATTTCTAATCGCTTATGCTCAGGCTTTCCAGACATACGTGGGTTCTCTAAAGTTTGATGGAAAAGATATTATTCTAAAAGACCTGGAAAGATATATTGCCAAAAACGCAGTTTCAGCTAATGAGCTTCTCATGCTAGCCTTAAGGATACAAGGTGCTCAAAGCACCCCCAGTGATGATGAAAAGGACTTATATAAACATCTTTATAAGCCGGCTGAAGAATTGATCGAGGGAGTCATGCTAGGCCAAGCCTGGAAATCTGACATGCAGACAGTCAAACAAATTGAGAAATACAAAAATCAAATTCAATATAAAAAGGCTTATGATGACGATTATTATCAGCCAAATTTAGCAAGTGAGGTTTATAAAACACTCCATACACAATTAGAGCAAATTTTACCCATCCAACATTATATTCCCCTTCCCGGCGAAAACTATTTAGGTATCCATTACTTGTTAGATTGCCAATTTGATGACCATTTCCCCATTGCCCTTCCAAAACCAGACCAATCCACAAGCGCCCATGGCGTAAAAATGGCGCCCATAACCTTTACGGTTCATGACTACTTGCATTTTCTTATCGACGGTCGGCGTCGTGCTTTAAGGCAATATGCAAGAACCCTGTTAGATGAAGCCGTGTCAAAAGGGGCCGATTATGAAGAAGCAATGCCCATTGTTGTGCAACAAGTGGCCGGCCATTATAAACTTGTGACGAACAGTTTTAGATCTTTGTTAAGGGCTTTGGATCGACGAGCTATTTCAGAGACTGCCCCTATGGCACAAAACGACTATTATAGGAACTTAAGTGCTCTGTTTTGGATGGTCCGTGAAACACCTACCGCTTGGACAGGATGTTTTGAAAAAAAGATCCTACCTGACCTTTTAGCCCAAATGGCTAAGAATGCTAAGGACAGTTTAAGCGATATTGAGTCGTGGGAGAACGAATTTGACCCATTTTGCACGTCTCCAATAGATGGAAAACCATTTAGGACAAATGACGAGATCATCACAGAGATCGTTGATAAACCAGAGAATGCCAAACCCTTTTTGAATCACTATATGTCTGGCACATTTACGAAAGAAGACGTTAAAAGGGCGATTGTTAAACCTACCCCTCGCTTTACCGATGTTATCGTAACCTCCAAAAGAGGGGAAAGCTGGCATTATTCATTCCCAACCCTTCACCACAAATATAAAAATGCTTGCGATAACCTGAAGTTGCTTCGCTGGGCAGGTTCAAACCTTAGCTTTGAGGCACTTACGCTCGACCCCACAGAAGGCCGAGCAACTGCCATAAAAAGCCTTCAACTTGTTAGAAGTTCTTTGACAAACAACATCGATTTCTTTTTAGCTACAAGCCGAGAACTATATAAAGATACAAGTGTAAGTTCAGAATCTCTTGAACAAGAATTTGCCAAGAGCATGACGAGCCTAATCCAAGCCCCAACAGAAGCTGTCCAACAACTTAGCGTTGAGAAAGAAGGCAAAGCAGAAAAAAAATAAATTTAGGTCCGGCTTAAACCATCACGCCGCATGGCTTCGCAAACAATCGTGCAGGTGCACAATTCCCACGATTGTTTTCGTATCATCCAAAACGAACAAGCTGGTGATGGATTTTTGTTCAAAAATGGCCAAGGCATCGACCACCAAGCAATCGGGGGAAATGGTCAGGGGGTTTTTGGTCATAATTTGATCAACGGTTTGCGTCAACAACCCCGGATTCATATGACGGCGCAAGTCACCATCAGTAATGATACCAACCAAATGTTCCTGATCATCCACAATACCGACACATCCAAACCCATGGGCCGTCATTTTAACCAAACATTCGTCCATTAATGTCGATACGTGCAACAAAGGAATCTTGGCCCCTTGATGCATACAGTCAGCAATGCGACGCAGCTGTTGCCCCAGGCTGCCCCCGGGGTGAAAAGCATGAAACTGTTGTTTTGAAAACCCACGGCGCCGCAGCAAAGCAACAGCCAAAGCATCCCCCAAGGCAAGGGTTACTGTGGTTGACGTGGTAGGCGCCAATCCCATCGGGCACGCCTCTGATACTTTTGGCAACACAAGGGAAACCGACGAAAAACGAGCCAGGGTTGATTGTTCTCCCCCCGTAATCGAAATGATCGGCAATGACAACCGACGGCAATAATCGACAATCGTGGTTAATTCTTTCGATTCACCAGAATAAGAAATCAATAGCAAAACGTCGCCTTTGGCAATCATACCCAAATCACCGTGACTTGCCTCTGCTGGGTGCACGAACAAGGCTGGCTGACCGGTGGAGGCGAAGGTCGCGGTTATTTTACGGCCAATGTGGCCACTTTTGCCAATACCACTGACGATCAAACGACCTTGGGTTTTGGCCATCAAAGTAATCGCCTGTTCAAAAGAACGATCCAACGACTTCGCCAAATCGTGCAAGGCATCAGCCTCGGCCGTGATCACATCTTTGCCAATTTGCAAATAAGAGAGAGTCGGTGATTCCAGAGGTGATTCCACTAATGCTACAGCCATCATAATCTTTTGGTTACCATTTAAACTGGCCCCAGTATTCAAACTTTTAAAGACTATACCACTTTCAAATGATTTTGCGGGAATTTTATGGAAGAGTTTTTGTACAGAAACAAGGTGAAGAATCCGCGCATAGCCAGCTACGGAAGGATTTTAAAGCGCCGTTCATGAAAAAAAGATCCAACAGAAAAACTCGCAAAATCATTTGAATTAGCTACAGAATCAGACATCTTTCGAAACTCGCTCCAGTGAGGCAAGTGCAAGGATCATACGCAACGCAGAAGCGGAGTGTAATAAGGGTACATGAGCATTCGAGTAGCGGAGTGACGCAGCAATTGTCCAGTGGAGTAGAGTTTCAAAAGATGTTTTTTAGAATGCCGTTAGCATCGATCCCGGATACTTGGGCGCTGTCATGGGTGTAAAGGACCCTAAATTTCTGAAAACCAGTTGCAACAAAAACCCAGAGTCGGGACGAATATCCCGATCCACATAAGATGTTTTGTAAACACCCGCATTCAATTGGAAGCATTCATCTTTATAACTGGCAAAAACGAAACTGGCCAGCGCATTTCCACCCTGCCCTTTTTTCAAGTTTTTAATCTGCGCAAAGGACAGCGCCCAATTATCCAAAACCTGAGTACTGAGCTGCCAATTGATCTGAGAAAGTTCCCTACCATTCAAGGTGGCCGTTTTGTTTAAAAAGGCATGTCCTATATCCAACTTTAAAAGGCGATTTCCCACACTTAAACCCAATTCTGAATACCGGGTCCGATGCAGCTTTGGATTCAACGCTAACCGGTAACGTGCCATCAACCACGAAACAGGCTTCACTCTTAGACAGCCAATAAAATCCGATTGCTTCTTGTCCTCCCCCATACTAACAGGCACCACTTGGCGTCTATCAAGACGACGACTGTGGCCCATAAACAGGGATATACTTCGCTGTTGGGTGAACAGCAATTCATTGTCCAATCCATATACCGCCCGATACCCCGAATCTGTTCGGTCAATTCCATTAAAGCGATTGGCCTGAAACAAATTGGTATCATCAAGTTCAAAAATTGTGGAATCCTCATTTGGAATGTTTTTAGTGCTTTTACTAATTGGGCTAGCCAAGATCGCCGCCATAGGTTGCACCAACCAATTGACTTGATTCACCGTAGTGGTAAGCGGATAACGCCAATCCAGGCTGGCCTGAGGAAGAAGGCGCCCTGTAGTTTTTTCTTGCGGAACATTGCCTATGACACTCTTATTTGATTGATAATGGCGGGTGTAATAACCATCCCCACGTGTCCCCAATTTTGTCGTGATAAGGTGCCCGCCCTCTGTTATGTAAGGCAGCTTCCAATAGACGCCAGCGGACATCCGTTGCATCTGGGTCGCCTGCTGTCCTGGGACAGGTGACTGACGAGATACGGATAAAAAATTCCCCTCAACAGAGAGAGCACCACCTATTTTATCAGGGGTAGTCTGATGGTGGAAGTTGGCCATAGGGGCCACAAAGGGTGTCGTTTTTGGGGTATCAGTTTGGAACATATAGTTCCTGACCCCAAAATAAGTATTGGTTTCAAACTGTTCAAAAGTCAGCGATGAGGTTAGGTTTTTATTCTGGATAAAATTTGGCGTCTGTCGATTAATGGGATAGCGGCTAAGATACGTCGTGTCGCTGGCACGGTTAATATCAAGTCCTAGCCTTTGTCGTTCATTCATATCGTAACGGGTTTTTCCGGCGATGTGCCAACGATCTGGTTTGGGAGGTCTTGGCGCGTTAAGCGGTGGATTGATGACCTTCGGTAAGTTCTGTGTACGTGTATAGCTGCCCGCAAATTTAGCCTCACCATCGTGAAAACGATGCCGGTATTCAGCAGCGATGATGCCACTTTGTTTGCTGGTAAAGATGGGTGTAATGGTTAGATCTCTGTTCGGCGCAATAACGTAGTAAACAGGAACGCTTAGCATCATACCCAAATCCTTGCTGACACCATAAACGGGAAATAATAACCCTGATTTGCGTTTAACTTTGGGATCTGGGTGGGAAAAATAAGGGGAATACAGAACAGGTACACCCTTAACTTCAAGTCGGGCATGGCGGTAAGTTACTGTTTGGCTTTCCTGATCATGGGTAACTTCAGCAGCCCTTAATTGCCATAAAGGTGTTTTCGTCTGTTCAGGTTGACAATGGTCCAAGGCACAAACTTTACAGGGGGAATAGTCCACATCCTCAAAATGCGTTTCAGGACCAGATCGATGACTTTTTGAAGCGGATAAACGGCTTTGGTCTTGGGTCAGAAGTTTTAAGTTCTTTGTTAAACCTTCATCAAATCGATCGGTAAATTCAAGGGAATCTGTTTGCCACACATCCCCATTGGGCTCATACAACCATACCTTGCCCCAGGCAGAAATCTTTCCAGGGGTCAGAAAAGATTTTTGATAGGAAAGGTTTTCAGCATAAATGTGACGCCAGGTTTTAGCATCGGGAACATATTGGCGAATATGAACTTTGCCTGTGGCTGTGACTGTATTTTTTTTTTGGGAATAGACAATTTTTTCGGCGTCTAGATACAAAGGCATCTGATTAATGGGTTCTTTTGCAACAGCAATGTTGAAGCCTATCCAAACAAAAAACAACCAGCCACACCCAATGAATTTCAGAATCTGAATGCGAAAATAAGGGGTCAGCGCCCGGAGTGTACGAAGGGGTATACTCATGAGCCATGCTCAACGCGCAACAGCCAGGCAATACTTAACATACTTGTCACCAGGGGAACTAACCATACAGACAAAATCATAGGAATCTTTTCAGCCATTCCTAAAGCGTAAACAATATCGCTTAAAAAATAAATCACGAAACCACATAAAATACCCAAACCCAGCAAAGATGATCCTTGTCGATATCGCTTTGGGTAAAGACAAAACAAAACAGCCAAGAAAGTTAAGGCCACCATCAGGCCACCTTTGGCAATTTGTTTGTGCCAATACAATTCATAACGACGCACTGATAACCCCGTTTTCTTAAGGGTTTTAATAAAATCTGGAATCTGCCAAAAAGATAAAGTTTCAGGGGCCGCATAATTCTCCTCAATTCTATCAAGGGATACTGTGGCAGGACGAGACAAAGAAGGGTAAAATTGGCTTTGTTCATTTTCTTTTGACCAATAAGAAACCCCTGTTAGTTTCCATTCACCATCTTCCAAGATGGCTTTTTTTGCATCGTAGCGACCGATGAATTGTTCGTTTTTATTGAAAACATAGAACGTAACATTTTCAAACCAGTTTTCAGCAAGGTCAAAATGTTGGGTGTGAATAATGGTTTTCTCCTGATCATTATTTTCACAAAGCCACAGACCATTCGATGAAACGGTAAGCGAGTTATTCCCTTTGGAAAAATACGTTTCCTCTAATCTGTTATAACGACCAGCCATAGCAGCACCGACGGGATTAACAATAAATAAATAGGTAATATGAAGGAATATGACAGCAATATTAAGCCCAATAATCAGTTGCCATATCGACAACCCTGCCGCCCTTGCTACCAGCAATTCTTGATTCTGGTTTAATCGCCACAAACTTAAGATGACGGCAAAAAAACTAACAAAGGGTAACAGAGTATTGATGTGAGAAGGGACTTTTAAAACCACCATCTCAATGATCAGGGACAATGGAACATCAGGCTTTGCCATCGCACGTCTTAAAAGTTCAATGCTTTCAAATAGACTGACAATGCATAAAATGACCGACAAACAAACAACAAACCAAAAAAGAAAATATCGACAAAAATATCGATTAAGAGTGGAGATCAAAAATAAAATCATTTATTCCGCCCCCTCAACAATCCAGAAAAATTAACCTTCAAGATGACCATAAACACAATGATAGAAAGGGCAATAGCACCATAGGCAAGTTTTATAGTGTAAAGGTGATCAACGCTAAGGTTCAAAAGCGTCACAACAGTTGTGTGAATCAACAAGGAAACGGTTGCGGCCAAAAAGATTTTATAGCGGCCCTTTCGTCGATTGAAGCTGCCTAACAACGTGAATGCCCCTGCTATAAAGGCATTCATAATAGTAATCCATGGCAGCAAAAGCCGCTGATGACCCTCTACACGCATTTTGGCGACGCTTCGCGGGTCTGTATTTTCTGGGGGATTAAAAAGCTCTGCCAATGGCTTTTCATAAGGTTTTGCTAGACGAACAGCGTTGGCATCCTGATCAGTCGGAACGTGATATTTCAAAGTATCAAAAGAAAACAGCGCGATTTTTTGCGTTACAGGATTCAGCTCTTGTCGGATTCCTTTTTTTAAAATAAGAAACAACCCGTCTTTATTTTTTTCAACAGCCCCTGATTCCGCAATAATCGTGTAGGGAACCCCTTTGTTCGATTGCAGCGTGGTTTTTTGATTTTGAGGGTTATAGATAAAAACCCCCTTCAGCTCCCCATTCCTTGTGTGTTCCCGTACATAGGTGGTGATACCCTTGACCTGATTAAAAGTCCCCTCGCGAATCCAAGATAAAGAAAATTGATTGCGAATTTGAAATTCTTGGCGGCGAAAATGTTGAAAAGAAAGGGGCGCGACGAAAATATTGATCACAAAAACCGATGTCATCAAAAGAAAAGCCAATAGCAATAAGGGGCGTGCAACTTGGGAGGGACTTAAACCAATGGCGTAAAAAACGTGCAATTCGTGATCTGATTTTAATTTGTGGTAGGTATAAAGGCCTGAAATCAACAGACAAATGGGCAAAATGGTTGACAACAAATCAGGGATCAAACAAATAATTAAAGAGAGGTAAGTTTTAAGCGATATATTGTGATTAACAATAATTTCAATAAAGCGAAGGGACTGCGTTAACCAGACAATTCCAATTAAAATAAAACTTAAACCTATGGTGACATTAAAAAGTTTTTTAAAAATATACCTAAATAATATATTCATTAAATAGTTCAAACCAATAAAGTGTTGGAATTTATAGGACGATTTCTGTTATAAGAAGTCAACCAGAAAATAGGAACATTAGCTTGTATACGACAACTTAGGATCCCCATGCATTATAAAATTTTAACAGTTTTCAGTATTTTTTCGGCCTTAACCTTAATTGGTGAGTCCCAAGCAGAAAAAAGAAAGGCGCCTGACAGTCAGACCCAAGAAACGACGCAGCCTCCCAGCAAAAAACAGAAGGGCCCAACTGATCAAGACGGGGCTAGAATTGCAATTATAGTTAACAAAGACGTCATCACATTTCAAGACATACAAGATCGCGCACGCTTGGTCCTTATGACGTCTGGTGTTGAGAACACTCCTGAAATGCTTAAAACGGTCGAGAATCAAGTTAAGAAAAGCTTGATTGATGAAAAGATTCAACTGCAAGCCGCCAAATTGCAAAAGGTTTTTATATCTGACGCTGAGGTAGAGCATGCGCTTAAAAATATTGCCAAAGAAAACAACATGACCCTCGAAGAAATGACCCAGATGTTTAAAGACAAAGGGGTCAACATACAAACCTTAAAGGATCGTTTGCGGGCGCAAATTTCTTGGGCGCGGACCATTCGTGAGGCCTTTGGTGGTGTTGTCCAAATCAGCGATGCTGAGATTCAAAATAAACTGAAACAATTGGAAGATAATGAAAACAAGGAACAGTTTGAGTTAATGGAAATTTCCTTAAGCGTAGATTCCCCCGCGAAGCAAAGTGCCATTGCTCAAGAAGCAGCTAAGCTTCACCAACAGCTGCAACATGGGGCTCATTTCCATGTTATGGCGCAGCAATTCTCGGAAAGCACAACATCAGCTTCCGGAGGCTACATGGGGTGGTTTGCGGGTGGACAGATGGATCCAGCCCTTGAACCCCATGTTGTCAAATTAAAACCAGGGGAGTTTACGTCTCCCATACGTACCAGTATGGGTTATAAAATTATTTTGTTGAAAGACATGAAAAAACCGAACCAGGCCCCGATTGGACAAACACAAATCACCTATAAGCAGGTTTTGATTCCTTATCACGACAACATTACCGAGGAAGACTATCAGCTGGTTGAAACGCGTGTTGCAGAGATGAAGGAAATTAAGGACCATAAGAAATTAGAGGAAAAAGCCCAGGAATATGAGTATCAATGTGAAACGTCACCGCAAATGCCCATGAAGTCTTTACCGGCACCTTTACAAAAACTGTTTCACCAAGCCCCCGTTGGTCAATGCTTGCAGCCGATTCGCACCCCTGAACATTTGATCGTGACCATGGTTTGCAGCAAAACGGCGCCCACATTCAAATTGCCGACGACCGATGACATTAGGAATATGTTGGAACAGGAAAAATTCGGCAAAATAGCGGCGCGGGAATTTAATAAAATTCACAGTATCGCGTTTATAGAGGATAAGACGTAGATAAAGTGAAAATCGACACTCTTCCCTCTCTAAGCCAAGTCATCAAGGATCACGGCTTGTTGGGGGATAAAAAGCTATCAAAACGATTGGGCCAGAATTTTCTATTGGACCCGTCCATTACCGATCGCATTGCGAAGGCTGCGGGGGTTCTGACAGGTTTTCATGTGATCGAGATAGGTCCAGGACCGGGCGGTTTAACACGATCGTTGTTAAAAGCGGGTGCTGATCACGTATATGCCGTCGAGCGCGACCGAAACTGTGTAGCGGCCCTGCAACCATTGCTTGAGGCCAGCCAGGGCAGATTGACCCTGGTACAAGCCGATGCCTTAAAAGTCGTCCCCCAAACATTAACCCCCTCTCCCCTTAAGATAATCGCCAATTTGCCTTATAATGTCGGCACACAATTATTGTTGAATTGGCTTAAAAATCTAGCCGGCTTGCATTCTCTAACTCTGATGTTTCAAAGAGAGGTTGCCTTACGAATTGTGGCGCCCCCAGGCAGCGGCGATTACGGTCGTTTGTCAATTTTATGCCAATATCTTTGTGAGGCTGAGAGGCTGTTTGATTTATCGCCTCAATCCTTTACGCCTCCCCCCAAAGTCTTTTCATCTGTTGTGCACCTTCATCCAAAGGTGTTGTCAGACGAGGCCAAAAGTTTGGTGCCCTATTTGGAAAAGGTAACGATGGGGGCCTTTGGCCAACGGCGCAAAATGATTCGTAAAAGTTTAAAGCCGTTGTTTGGAGAGGAAAAATTAGAAGAGGTCCTGGCCCTTATTAACGTCCCGCCTCAAGAACGCCCTGAAAACCTGACCCTTGATCACTATCGGCAGCTAGCCAAGTTTTACAGCCAACTCAGTTAAAAGCCGCCTCAACAAGTTGCGCCTGTTCCCTGGCATGGCGACCGGCGAAGCCTGTGGCAGGAGAGGCAGCGGATGGGCGACCGGCGTAGGTAACATCAGGATTTAGGGCTTTTAACAAGGGTGCAACAAATGACCAGGCTCCCATATTCTGCGGCTCCTCTTGGCACCAAACCCAAGTTTTGGCCTGACTATTTCTCAACAAGTCCGCCAACTCTTGTCCAGGAAAGGGATAAAGCTGTTCCAGGCGAACGATGGCTGTTTTTGTGTCCTGGCGTTGTTGGCGATGGGCGGCCAAATCGTAATAAACTTTTCCCGTGCAAAATATAATTTTCTCAGCCTGAGCCGCCGGCAAAAACGGGTCATCTATCACAGGGTGAAAAATATCACCAAAGTCGTTCCACAACGAGACAGTTTCGGGGTTGCGCAATAATGACTTTGGTGTCAACGCGATTAAGGGTCTCTGGCTTTCAACCTGCTGCCTTAACAGGTGGAAATAGTTAGCTGGCGTTGAGCAAACAGCCACTCGCCAATTTTCTTCAGCGCTAAGTTGTAAAAACCGTTCCAGACGTGTCGAGGAATGCTCAGGCCCCTGCCCCTCATAACCATGGGGTAATAACAAAACTAAATTTGACGGCTGCAACCATTTGCCATAGGCGGCCGATATGTATTGATCAATGATAACCTGTGCTCCATTCACGAAATCACCAAATTGAGCCTCCCAGATTTTCAAACCCTTCAGGGCCAGGCTGTACCCATATTCAAACCCAAGCGCAGCGGCCTCTGACAGGGGGCTGTTGATACACTCAAAGGCCCCTAACGATTTCAGGGGGATATAGGGAGCGTTGGTTTGCATATCCACCCATTCCCCGTGCCGCTGGGAAAATGTACCTCGTTTGGTGTCTTGCCCCACCAACCTCACGGGGTTCCCCTGGTCTAATAAACTGGCAAACGCTAAACTTTCAGCCGTTGCCCAATCCAGGGGTTTTTCATTTTCAATCTGTTCACGTCGCTTGACCAGGATCCGTTCCAGTTTGGAATGACATTGGAAATTATTTGGAACTGTATGAATTACCAAACCGAGTTTTTTTAGTGTGGTTAAATCAACATCACGCAATTGCGCCTGCAGTGGCAATGAAGGTAACTTCCAATCAGGTTTTTCCTTTAAACCTTCTTGCAAAGTTTTACGATAAGCCTCCTGATCGGGTATTGAAAGACCTTGATCTTTCAACTGCTGTCCATACAGGCTGGAAACCGTGAGTTTTTCAGCAATCGCCTTATACATCACCGGCTGAGTGTAACTGGGTTCATCCCCCTCGTTATGACCATGGCGGCGATACCCCACCAAATCGATCACAATATCTTTGTGGAATTGATAACGATACTGAATCGCCATCTCAAACGCCCAAACCACCATTTCCACATCATCGGCATTCACATGCACAATGGGACATCCCATGGCTTTGGCAACATCTGTGCAGTATCGCGTCGATCGCCCCTCTTGCGCCGTTGTCGTAAAACCAATTTGGTTGTTCAAAATGATGTGCAAGCTGCCACCCACCTGATACCCCGGCAATTGTGATAATTGCAGTGACTCATAAACAATTCCCTGCCCTGAAAATGCCCCATCGCCATGGATCAAAATGGCCAGAGCATTATTATTTTGGCCTTGCAAAGAACGGGCGCGACCCATGGCGATGGGCACAATGGATTCCAGATGAGACGGATTGGACAGAATGGTTAAGTCTAAGGGTTGGCCATTAACATCACGCTGCGATTGATACCCTTGATGATATTTAACATCGCCGCTGCCTGGAAAGTCATCATGGGGACTGCGATCATTGAAAGTGCCAAAAATAAGAGGAAGGGGTTTCTTAAGAATATGGGCCATCACTGACAAACGCCCCCGATGGGCCATGCCGATGACAACCGTTTTTGTACCGCGCTGAGTAACCAGACCTAGACTATGTTCAAGGGCAGGAATAAGCGTATCGTTCCCTTCGATGCTAAATCGTTTGGCCCCAGGAAACTTCGTTTGCAGAAACTTTTCCAACAGTTCTGTTTTTTGCAACTGATCAAAGAATCCCAGTTTTTGAGAGTCGGTAAAAGAAACCATCCTGTTTTCGAACTGATCTTGCAGCCACAGGCGCTCCGCCTTGTTCTCAACGTGCATAAATTCCAGGCCAATGGTTTGGCTGTATATTTTTTCTAAGTTGTGGGGCGTTTGCAGATCGGGCAAACACTTAGGATTTTCTAACCCCAAAGGGTCCAGCTTGGCAAGGATATGACCCCATTGACGATAAGCATAAGTGGCATGGTCATCTGAAATAGAAGCGTCTGGCAGTTTTGGCCAGGTTGGCAGTTGTTCCGATACGATATCCTCCAAAGGAAACTCTTGAAACCATTGTTGCCATTCCTTGGAAACCGACGCAGGGTCTTTTTTATACTCTTGATACAAACCGATTAAATAATCACGATTAGTCTGGGTCAACAAAGTTTCCGGGCGGTATCGATCGAAATCCATCTTTATCCCTTCATCGCTGTCAGCATGGTTTGTCCCAGTAAAGCCGGGGTCTCGGCGATCAGAACACCATGTTGTCTCAACGCCTCAATCTTTGCCGCGGCCGTGTCTTGGTCTCCCGCTGTGATCGCGCCAGCATGACCCATGCGTTTCCCCGGCGGCGCCGTCACACCAGCGATAAAGGCAGCCACCGGTTTAGAACGACCGTGGCTTCGTTGATGACTGATAAACTTGGCTGCCTGTTGTTCCTCGTCACCCCCAATTTCCCCGATCATCAGGATCCCTTTCGTGTCAGGGTCTTGCCAAAACAGCTCTAAGACATCCACAAAACTTGTACCTTTGACAGGGTCGCCACCGATGCCAACACAGGTGCTTTGACCCAATCCAACCTGGGTTGTTTGCCAAACAGCCTCGTACGTTAAGGTCCCAGAACGGGACACTACCCCAATCGAGCCAGGCTGATGGATGGATCCCGGCATAATGCCGATCTTGCAGGCATTTGGCGTGATAATACCGGGACAATTGGGCCCTATCAGTCGTGATTGGGTGCCCTTTAAAAACCGTTTGACGGATATCATGTCCAAGGTTGGAATGCCTTCCGTAATGCAGACAATCAGCTTAATACCAGCCTCCGCCGCCTCATAAATCGCCTGGGCCGCATAAGCTGCCGGCACATAAATGACGCTGGCTTCCGCCTGGGTGGCTTTAACGGCATCGTAAACCGTGTCAAAAACTGGCAATCCCAAATGGACCTGTCCACCCTTGCCGGGCGAGACTCCCCCCACCAGTTTGGTACCATAGTCTAAGGCCTGCTTAGAATGGAAAGTGCCGTTTTTGCCTGTAAACCCTTGGCAAATAACCCGCGTGTTGTGATCAACAAGAATAGCCATTATGGGTGCTCCTTTGTGGCCCGCATGATTTCTTGGGCGGCCTCTTCCAAATTACTTACGGGGACGATCGCAAGTCCTGACGTCGCTAAAATCTGCCTGGCCTCCACAGAATGCGCCCCTTCCAATCGCACAACAATCGGCCTATCGAATGCCTTTTGTTGAGCCGCCGCCACGATGCTGTTTGCAATCATGTCGCACTGAATAATGCCTCCAAAAATATTGATAAAGACCACCTTAACTTTTGGATCGGCTGTGATCAGTTGAAAAGCAACCTCAACACGTTCCTGGTCAGCACTGCCCCCAATGTCCAGAAAATTCGCCGGCTTACCGCCATGGCCTTGTATCAAATCAAGGGTTGCCATGGCAAGCCCAGCACCATTCACCATGCAGGCAATATCCCCGTAAAGCTTGACATAGCTGAGCCCATAGTCTTGCGCTTTTTGTTCCTCAGCTGGTAAGGGGTTAGTCCGCTCCCATTCCTTAATAAACGGTTGGCGATAGGCCGCATTATCGTCTATGGCCATCTTGGCGTCCAGGGCCACCAGCTTTCCCTGCTTGGTGGCGGCCAACGGATTAATTTCTATAAGGCTGGCATCAAATTGGATATACGCTTGATACAAACTTTTAAGGAAGGGTTCAAGAATGTCAGTCGGCAAGCTTAAACTTTTCCCCAACCGTTGCAAGTGATAGGGCTGTATCCCCAAAAACGGATCAATCAGAATTTGATCAATGGCCTCGGGATTTTTATGGGCAACCTCTTCAATGGCAACCCCCCCAGATGCCGAGGCGACCAGGCATAATTGGCCAGCACGTCGGTTCAGACTCAGGCTTACATAAAGTTCCCGTTCAATGGCGCATCCTTGCTCCACATAAACACATTCAACCAATTCGCCCTGCGGGCCGGTTTGGGCTGTCACCAAGGAACGGTTTAAAAGGGTGTGGGCAGAGTCTTTAACTTCGGCCAAAGAATGGGCCAAAAGCACCCCCCCTGCCTTCCCCCGTCCTCCGGCATGAATCTGGGCCTTTACAACCCACAGGTCTCCACCCAGAGTTTGGGCAACTTCAACCGCCTGGTCGGGGGTGTATGCGACCTTCCCGAAAAGTATGGGAACGCCAAAGTCGGCCAATATTTGCTTGGCCTGGTATTCGTGTAAATTCATTAAAAGCCCAATGCTTTAAGGTCATCAACAAGTTTTTGCACCGACGACACAGAGGCTTCGAATTGTTGTTTCTCAACCGCGTTCAGATCCAGTTCAATCACTTTTTCGGCACCGCCGGCTCCAATCATAACAGGCACGCCCGCGTAAATATCTTTTACGCCATATTCGCCGTTTAAAAACGCAGCACAAGGCAAAATCCTTTTTTCATCAAACAGGTAAGCCTCCACCATTTGCAATGCGGCGCTGGCAGGCGCGTAATAGGCCGAGCCTGTTTTCATTAGGTTCACGATTTCAGCACCGCCATTTTGAGTACGTTTGATCATGTCGTCTAACTGTTGTGACGACAGTTTCCCTTGATCAATCCATGTCTGCAAAGGGATGCCCGCAACGGTTGTATGTCGAGGCAAGGCCACCATGTTGTCCCCATGCCCACCCAGCACAAAGGTTTTCACATCTTGAACCGCTACCCCTAAAGCCACGGCCAGAAAATGTCGAAACCGACCGCTGTCCAAAATTCCCGCCATCCCAACCACCTGATGGGTGGGCAGACCACTGCTTTTTTGCATCAGCCACACCATCGCATCTAAAGGATTCGTCACCACCACAACAAACGCCTTGGGGCAATGCTGACGGATCTGTTGACCAATTTCTTTGATGATTTGGCTGTTGATTTGAAGTAAATCATCCCGACTCATCCCTGGTTTACGGGGAACGCCAGCCGTTACCACAACAGCATCAGCCCCCTTCAGGGCGCTGTAATCTTGGGTGCCTACAATATGCCCGTTCAGGTCATCAATGGCTGCGGCTTGATAAAGATCAAGGGCTTTGCCTTGCGTTACCCCCTCAGCAATATCAACCAACACCACATCCCCCAAGTTCCGTTGAAGAATAAGATGAGCCAACGTGGCGCCAATATTGCCGCCGCCAATCAGACCAATTTTTTTACGCATACATTGCTCCTTTTGCTGGGTATAGAACTTGGTTTAGAAAGGCTCGCCCCACCTGAATGCCATCAGGGCTGATACTGTGGTCAAGCCCGTGACACGTGTGGGTTTCAAAAGAAACACCATAGTCTTTCAAAGCCGATTGCGATTGGATAAGCGCAGAATAAGGCACAACCATATCAAGGGTGCCGTGAACCAATAACGCCTTGGTTTGGGGGGGAGAGGAAGGACGCTTTGGGGGCAAAAACACACCCGAATACCCTATAACGCCCGCCAAAGTTGGCATTAAAAACATCATATCAAGGGCAATCATTGCCCCTTGGGAAAATCCAACAACCGCCACATCTTGCGGGGCCAACTGATATGTCGTCATCAGCTGTTGCAGGTAATTTTGTAACACCGGCGTCGCGCGATCAAGGCCCAGGCGTATATTTACAGGCGACAGGTCAGGCAGGCCAAACCACTGATAACCAAAGGGATTAACTTCGCAAGTTTCGGGCGCATTGGGGGCCGCAAAAAAGGCATTCGGCAGAGAATCTTGCCAATGGTAAGACAAATCCAGAAGGTTATCGCCCGACGCCCCGT